>JALFLM010000154.1 GCA_022774705.1 Lachnospiraceae bacterium
AGCTCTGGTATTTTCCTATCTGGCTTCTCTGATCTTCAAACCGAAAATGTAAAAAATGCAAAAATTCAGAGCCGGGTGTGTTTCTGCGCCGACTCTGAATTTTATCTGTTTCATGATTCTGATCTGAAAAGCATCAGTTTACAGGAAATTTTTCCGTAGCGGGCTTTTCCTTACAGAGCATGAAGGAAAGCAGGAGAAACTCTCTTTCGGAGACATCGGAAAAATTGGCGGAAACCAGATTTTCGATACGGTTGATGCGATAGATCAGTGTGTTGCGGTGAAGGTGCAGTTTATTGGCTGCATCGGTGTAATTGCAGGAAAACAGCAGAAACCAGTACAGAGTATTGGCATACAGTGTATGGTTTTCGCGGTCATACTCAATCAGGAACATGGCATCGGGATGCAGAAGAGACTGAAGCTCTTCATCATCCATGCTGTGTGCCCGGATATAGCTGACTGCTGTTTCACGCATGGTCTTGCCCGGAACATTGTCCTGAAGAGCCCGGGACAGGGAGTGGATGGCCTGAGGATAATATCCGGTGAACCGGGATATGCCGTAAAATTCATGACTCAGTCCCCAGCAGAAAGTTTTCTCCGGAATCGTTTTGTGAATCATATTCAGCAATTCATTCCTGTCAGGCGTATTTTTCAGATTAATCAGTGCCACCAGTTTATTGTCGTAGATAAAGGTCTGAGGCTTAAAGGATGCTGCTTCCAGTTCGTCGCAGAGGCGATTCAGGGAAATCGTATCAGTGGATTTTTTGGAAGCGGTGCACAGAATAATATACCGGTCACCGGGTTTCCAGTTGGGATATTTCAGAATTTTGCCGATATTGTAGCTTCGGGGCTGTTTGTTATCAAGAAGGTCGATCAGGTATTCCGACAGGGCGGAGCGTGAACGCAGAATCCCCTTGTTGATCGTTGCATATATCGTAATGATGTTCTGGAAAACAGTCATGATCTGGTGGTCGGCTACAGTGAAGGGCTGCTCGTTTTCATAGGTTACGATGGCACCGGCCCGTTCACCGTCCAGCCAGATATTGGCGAACAGTACATTGCATCTGTGGGCAGCTGAGTAGATTACCACAGGGTGGATGTCGTTCAGATTCTTCAGGAAAGTCTGGCGGTCCGTAACGGGAGCAGAATCTTCTGACTCCGATTCGGAATAAAGCAGTTCTTCCTGCAGCGGATGGATATACGGAGCATCGCCGTTGGTCATGGCGTAATCCCAGCCTCTGGAGTTGCAGATACTCATGGGACGGTTAAAGATACCGTGGGTCATCTCAAGAAGCTCCTGAAGAGATGTGGAACCGGTGATCTTCTGAAAAAGAGAACTTTCCCATGAATAATAGTATTCGTAAGCCTCATAAGCCGCATTCAGAGTTTCCTCCAGCGTTTTGTTGTGAACCAGAATGTATTCACGTCCGCTGACAATGGCTGAAGACGTGTGATTGTCAGAATCGGCAGTAATAATGGATGCAGGACAGATGCGGCCGATGTTAATGGATAAAGGCTGAGAAGAAATCCGGAACGCAACCAGATTGGCTTCACCTTTCGTGATGCAGAATGAAGTTTCATACTGGTGCTGCTTCAGCCAGTGCTCCAGTATATAAAGTGATAATTTCATAAATGGCCTCCCCCGATTTACCAATGAAATTAATGAATGATTACAAGGTTTTATAGAAGTTGTTTATTAAACATAAAAAAACGTTCAATTATTGTTGCTTTACAACAGTATTTTTGATAAAATTATAACATACATAGATGATTTTGACAATAGATAACTGAAAAGAAGCGAGGTATATGTGATGAAAATGATAGTGGCAGCAGATAAGGGCTGGGGCATCGGCAAAGAAGGAGGACTTCTGGTTCATATTCCCGGTGATATGGAATTTTTCAAAACTCAGACCATGGGCAATGTGGTTGTGATGGGCAGGAAAACTTTTGAAAGCTTTCCCGGAAAGAAAGCGCTGCCCGGCCGGACCAACATCGTACTGACCGGCAGCAGCTGCTGGCAGGAGGACGGCGCACTGGTGGTGCACAGTAAAGAGGAACTGGAGCAGTTGCTGAAAAACTATGATCCCGATCATATCTATATTATCGGAGGCGGCCAGGTTTACCGGGAATACCTGGAACAGTGCGATACAGTTTACGTTACCCACATTGAAGCCGGTTATGAAGCGGATACATGGTTTCCCGATCTGGAAGCTGATGAACGCTTTATTATGGAAGAAACACTTTTTACCGGAGAATGGAAAGGTGTGGGGTATCGGATCTGCCGCTGGAAGAATACCGCTGTCAGGACTCCGGAAAGCAGGCAGGTAAACTTACGGAAGCAGAGATGATGTAAGAAAATCTATAAAAAGGACTTGACGATTTATTCCCCCCGTGTTATAGTGTAAAAGCGTGTGGAAGACTTGAGGTCCTTTTTTTTTGGCCTTAAGACA
>JALFLM010000190.1 GCA_022774705.1 Lachnospiraceae bacterium
TATTTTGTCAGTCAGGTGGCAGATGCTCTGCTGGTATTTGAACAGGACAGGGTGATGTATTACCCGTTTGGATACCGCCATTATCTTTATCAGCTGAAAAAGGCAGAAATGTATGAACAGCTGAAAGAAGCAAAGACAGATGAACAGCCGGAAACGGGGAAGGCAGAGTCGGAAAGTGGCGAGATGGGAAGTACAGAGTCGGACAACAGGACCGGCGGGCTTATGGGAATCGCCATGCGGGCAGAGGACCGGGCCCGGGTGGATGATATGCGCAGAGTCCCGGAAGCGGAAAAGGGAAGATTTCTGACGATTTCTACGGAACAGGCTTATCACGAATGGCGTATGCGCCTGATGGGAGAGGAACTGGACCGGCTGGCAGAGCGTACGATGGATATTGCCGCGAAGAAGGAAGAACAGGAGCAAAAGCATACGGCAGCTGTTCTGGGATATGAGAAGGATACTGATCCCGGAGAAAGGAACAAAGGGGAAGATTTTGCTGATACGCTCAGCGATGCGCTGCAGCAGGCAGAAGGAGAATGGACCCGGATCTGTATTGCCTGGGACGAGGAATTTGCAGACTGAAGCTGCAGCAGGCCTGCGGCAAAAAAATATGCTCACGGACGGAAATGTTCGTGAGCATATTGTGTATTATTTTTCAAACTGAATCGGTACTACGTTCTTGTCGAGAGCCCGGAATTCATATCCCTGGTCTTTTAACTGTTTCAGAATATCGGGCAGTGCTTCCACAACAGCATCTCTGCCGGGTACATCATGCATCAGCAGAATGGCTTTATTGTTGTAGCCGCATTCCTTGACTGCTTTGGCAACCATTTCGGAGCGGGACATCCCTTCCGTGTCGCCTGTAAATGCGTTCCAGTCGTAGTAGACCAGTCCCTCGGATTTGACACGGTCCAGCAGTTCACGTCGGATATTTTTATTGTAGCCGGCATTACTTCCGCCGGGGAACCGGAAAATGTTACTGCTTTCACCTGTAGCGCTTACAATGATACTGTTCATCTTATTGTAATCATCCATGTAGGCATCAGGAGAGCTGTAGATGTTCTTATACTGATGCGAAAATGTATGGACTCCGATAGTGTTGCCCCGGTCATGGATCTGTTTCAGCATATCTTTCAGAGCGCTGCCTTCCATGTACTGACCTGTAACAAACCAGGTGGCTTTGGCATCGTACTCATCCAGAATATCCAGAAGCTTCGGTGTACCGGTGGTAGGACCGTCATCAATGGTAATATAAACAACTTTTTCATCAGGTGAAGGCTCGCCTGATGTGGTTTTTGCACCTGATGAAGAAGACTCATCAGAAGATTCCGCAGGGGTGGAAGATGCTTCCGGATCAGAAGATTCTTCCGGTTTGGAGGACTCTTCCGGACTGGAGGATTCACCGGCTGAAGAAGATTCGGCTGAAGAAGATTTGCCGTCTCCGGCTGTGCCTTCTTTTCTGGAGGAAATATCGGCTCCCAGGAACTGCTCGATGCCGTTGGCGATACCGAGGGCAATCTTATCCTGATAATCACTGTCCTGAAGCAGAGGTCCTTCTGTATCGGAGGTCAGAAAACCGGTTTCAATCAGACAGGAAGGAAACTGTTTGCTCTGCAGCACATACTGTGCGCTGCTGTCCTCAACACCGCGGTCCTTTGCCTCTGTTGTTTTGATCACCGCATTCTGTACCATGGAAGCCAGGTCACTGCTCTTTTCATGGGCCTCACTGCTGCAGTGAGTTTTGACTCCGTGGGGTGAGGAATCACCGTCCAGGGAATTCTGGTGAACGCTGACGAAAACATCGGCACCACATTTTTCCGCTGTGGTGACCCGGTCTTCCGGTGTAACGGAAGTATCGGAATCTCTGGTCAGAAATACCTGACAGCCGTCTTTTTCAAGGATTGCCTTTACTTTCTGAACAATCTGCAGGTTGATATCTTTTTCGTACGTATCGCCGGAATGGGCACCGGCTTCAGTTCCTCCGTGTCCGGCGTCAAGAAAAACCACAGGATTTTCCTTATTGAACTTCAGTGTGCTCTCAACCTCATCGGAAGAGGAAACGGCACCGGACTCCGGTTCACTTTCACCGGCTCCGGATTGTCTGCAGGCACTCAGAAACATACCGCAGAAACAGATCAGAAAAATACCCAGAAGCAGAGCAACCGGGGTATGACGATAATGGTGATTCATATCTTTTGTAAACTGCATCAGCAGGAACTCCTTTCTAAAAGTTATTTTACACATTGCAAGCTGTATTTTAACAAATAGATGTTTCATTAATGTCCAATAATTGTTACAAAAGTATGAAATATGACGAATTTCAAAAAAATGGCATGAAATGATTTCCTGACAATTGACAAACAGGAGAAATTTGGTATACTTTAATCAATTACTTTGATAAAGTGGCTGATGATAAGAAAGCTCCCCTGGCAGGGTGATGTTATACATGGTATGACAGAACCCTGTTCTTTTATAACATCTTCTGTAGAATGTACAGGCATTATCTGGTATGATAACGGTAAGTACAGATGGGTGATACCGTTCACCGGGAGGAGGCGTTGTTTTACATGAGAGAAAGCTATATCACACACAGGGATGGAAAACCTGTGGATAATTATGAGATGACCTGTGAAAAATGGAGAAAAACATATCTGGGCATGGATCAGGAAGAACTGATCAGGCGTTTTCAACTGGAACATGATGAGCAGGCATCATACATTGTCTATTACAATGAAAAATACCGTATAGACAGAAAAAATGGTATGATTACGCTGGTGGATGACCCGGAAAAAAGGATTTCCTTTAACACATTGATGTCCATTTACAATCTGTTTTATTATTCGAAGCCCCAGGCGAAAGTACGTGGAGAGTTCGTGCCGTTTCGTCAGGTAAAACGGGCGGCGCCTTTTGATCCGGCATTTAAAAGAATGGTAATTAATCTGCTGGCGGAAACCTTCAGCGGACGCAGCGGGCTTCTGGAGAAAGCCTGTCTGGCGCTGAATGGCCGGCCTATCCGTCAGGGTGATGTGGGGTATGAAATCCGGGCGTTTGACTGCGTTCCCGTGACGGTGGTTTTCTGGGATGGAGACGAAGAATTCAGCGCCCAGGCCAACATTCTTTTTGATGCGGACATCACGGATTTTATCCATGAGGAAACTGTCTGCTGCATCGGCTCGGATCTGGTAAGACGGTTATCCGAGGAAGCAGGCCTGGGGCAGGTGGATCATCTGCTGGGCGGAGATATTGTAATCGAAAGCAGATGATCAGAAGCAGATATTAAAATATCCATTCATACAGGATGCCGTAAAGTTCTCTTACATAATAGGTTGCAAACAGATAGCCGGGTGTCCGGCCGGGGACTGCAGAATAGTCAAGGCCGAGAGAATCGGCCAGTCTGCCTGCGCGGTATTCATGAAATTCACTGGTAGCAATGGCAATATGAGGATTCAGGTGATTGTCATCAATAATTTTTCTGGAGAAAGTCAGGTTCTCGCGGGTTGAGGTGGACTGATCCTCCGGATACAGCCGGTCAGGATCAATCCCTTTCTCTGTAAGATAGCGGTACATGCATTCGGCTTCGCTGATGATCTCGTCTTTTCCCTGACCGCCGGACAGTATACAGACAGAATCCGGATTTTCTGTCAGGTAATCGAAGGCTGCGTCGAGACGTTTCCTCAGAATGAGAGTAGGCTTTTTACCTCTTGCCTTACAGCCCAGGACTACTACGGTGGAGCCGGACTGCGGCGTCCTGCAGGCAGCTTTTATCATGCAGCCGGTCTCCGTAATAACCAGAAGCAGAATGATGCCTGCACAGATACCGGCAGTATTTGTAATCAGTCTTCCTGCCTTCCGTTTCCTGAAATATTTCAGAAAACAGTGGATTTTTGTCATAAAACAGGCATAGAGCATGACTGCCGCGCAGACTGCCAGCCCGGTTGCATTGCCGATGTTGAAAATTCCATGGAAAATTAACGGCAGCAAAAACCAGACGGCACAGAATGCCCCGGCCAGAAAAAGAATTGCGGATGGAATCTTTTTTTGCAGTTTTTTTATCACAGTTTGTAATTCCCCCCTTGGGACATATGCTTTGTCGGCATATGCATATATTTTCTGTCTGCTTTTATCATAACGTTTGTGCATCCGAAATACAATACAGAAATTCCTGAGTTTTTATCACGTTTTTATCACAAAGAAGCCGGATTGTCCGGGGCAATATATTCGTAGGCAATTCGGGGGCTTCCGTCCGACAGATGGATGATCCCGCACTTTCTGAATCCGTTTTTTTCCAGGACATGCTGCATTACATGGTTGTTTTCGTGGGTATCGATGCGAAGATGTCCACACTGTTTTTTACAGAAATCCATACAGTGAGTTACGACTCCTTTCAGGACTCCGTCGCCGGCAACCCGATGAACGGCCCGGTAGGGGGTATCGGCAATCCATGAGCCGTTTTCGATGACTGCATAGTCAGGTTCGGCTCCCTCTAAAAAGGCGAAAACGCCGTGGATGGCACCGTTTGAGGAAATTACATGAAGACGGCCGTTTTCAATATCGGATTTCACCACCTCCGGTGAAGGGCGGTTTGTTCCCCACTGTGTGGCATTGCCGTGGGCTGCCATAAATTCCCGGGCAGTCTGATAGATAGAAAGGATGGCCGGCAGGTCATCAGGAGAAGCTTTCCGGATGGAGGGAGTGTCGTCTGCCTCCAGAATTTCTCTGGCTTTTTTGTATTTTTTTCTCCAACGTTCCAGTCTTGCCGGAGGGACGGCATCCGGGTCTGTAATCCGGCTTTCATCCTGATTGTGGTCCAGATCAGCCAGTTTTACCGTTCTGGCAACGGGATTGGTGCAGATGGCGCGGACATAATCAAAATAGTCCGTTGCATCGTCATGGGTCAGAAGCCGGAGCGCATCAATCACTTCCGGGGGAAATTCCCCTTCCAGATCCTCCAGCGTCACATCGGTATCTTCCACTACATCGTGCAGAAGCGCGGTGCAGGTGGTGATTTCGTCAGGCATCTGTTCTGCAACATGGAAGGGATGAAAGATATAGGGAACACCATTCACGTCCAGCTGTCCGTGATGGGCATCGTAGGCCAGTTTCATGGCTTTGTTTGTCAATTCTGTGTAAATCATGGTTAAAAATCCTTCTGAGCAAGTGAACTTTTGCAGTCATTTTGGTCCTGCTGTAAACAGTTACCATCATAAAACAAAATACGGAAAAATACAATCTCCTCCTGCAACATGTGATTGACAAAATAACATAAACTATTTATAATTAGAACATGATAAAGAAAAAGAGGATGAGTGAAATTATGGATGTTCAGACATGGATTATTTTTGTGATGGAAATGATCGGTACAGTGGCTTTTGCAGCTTCCGGTGCCATGGTTGGAATGGGACGCAGGATGGATATTTTCGGTGTATGCGTTCTCGGCGTGATTACTTCCGTGGGGGGAGGGATGATCCGTGATGTGTTTCTGGGGATTATTCCGCCGGGGGTATTTCAGAAACCGGTGTATGCCCTGGTGGCGACGATTACTTCCTGTCTGGTATTTCTGGTGCTTTATGTGAAACGGCACCTTCTGGAAGGTCATTTTAAGGAGATATATGACAGGGCATTGCTGATTATGGATTCCATCGGGCTTGCGATTTTCACTGTAGTCGGTGTGAATACGGGGATTCAGCAGGGATATCTGCATCATACGTTCCTGCTGGTATTCGTGGGAACGATTACGGGAGTCGGGGGAGGTCTGCTCAGGGACATGATGGCAGGTGTACCGCCCTGCATTTTTGTCCGCCATATATATGCCTGTGCATCCATTGTAGGAGCGTGGACCTGTGCATTGATTTCACAGCATTTCGGAAATGTGGAAGCTATGGTGATTTCGGCTGCAGTTGTGATGCTGATTCGCTGCTGCGCAGCACATTACCGCTGGAATCTGCCCAGACTGGAGGAAGATGATCAGTAATCTCCGGAGCAGGAACAGATTCCGGGCGGTAAAGAGCTATTCGCTTTCAATCATCTTTTTAACTGCGTTTCGTATCAGGTGATAGAACATGCGGATAACGGAAAAGATGGCAAACATAAGCAGGAAGCCTACAATTCCGAACATGATGTCTGTGAACTCCATATTTCCGGTGTGCGTGATCTTCTGCCCGATTTCGATGGCGAAGGTGATTACCAGGATCATTGTAAAAACATAGATCCATGTGATAACCATCTCATGATGAGTTCTGGCGAGCCATTTGAACACAGGGTATATGATAAACACGAGACCCATGCCCAGCACACCGATCACCAGAAAGTGAAGTTCTTTATCGGAAAAACGATATTCATAGCGGTCGTTGAGCCGCATAATATAGTTATGCAGCTTTGCCACGAGACCGACGCTCCAGTATAATAGTTCTTTCATAAGTATTACATTCCTTTCCCGGCACAGAAGCCGACATAGATCATGTAACTGTTCAGCGCCATTCTCAAAACACTGAACAGTTACGGGATCATTTTCTGGTAGTATACTTTCTCAGCCGGAAAAAGTAAACAGGAATTGGAAATTATACGATCGGGTGTTCCAGTGCAAACCGGCGTCCGTATTTTTTCAGCTCATCCTGTACGATGCTGTTGTTCCATTCTCTGAAGCATACTCCGTTGGGGATGGAAGGGTAAAAGCGTCCGCCGGGGCAGTAGGTGTCGATGGCTCTGCGCACTTCAGCACGAATCGCTTCTTCGGTGATATTTTCGATGTCGATTTTCGGGCCGTCAATACCGCCGCACATGGCAAGTTTGCCTTCGGTGATTTCCTGGATTTTTACGATATCATTCTGCGCGATGGTTCCCTGCCAGATGTCGATGCCCAGTTCTACCATATCGGTTACGATGGGCTGACAGATGCAGTCTGCATGATGCATGTAGATCATGCCGCATTCGTGGATGGTATCGGAGATTTCCTGCTGGAGAGGTTTGATCAGTTCTCTCCACACCCGGGGAGGCAGAAACAGATTCTGCTTTGAACCCCAGTCGTCATGATAGAAGATGATGTCCGGGTGGATTTCCTCGGCGGCCATTTTGATGTATGCGATTTTGTAATCGGCTATTTTTCTGAGAACACCGGCCATTTCTTCCGGGTATTCAAGATAATTGATCAGGGCATTTTCCATGCCCATCAGATGATGTGTCCGTTCAAACAGGCCGCCGGAGAACATGAATCCTGTAAATTTTTCTTTCCTGTCAACGGCAGCGGCTGCTTTTTTTGCAGGTTCCCAGTCAAGGTTTTCAAGGGAAGGAACTTTCAGCTGTTCTTCCCATTTCTCAATGTCTTTGATTACCGCGTTGGAATCGTTGACATGAGGATGTTTTCCGGGGGAGCCGGGTTTGTAGATAAAGATGGTTCCCCAAACATCGGGATGTTCTTTTCCGTCCTGAGGGCACATGTTTCTCAGCAGCTCCGGATCGGGAACCAGCTGGATGGCATCCATGATATCTCCGTAAAAATCGGGCTGTTCCCGGTTAAAGATTGCCATGGCATTTTCTCTTAAAGTCATCATATCGGTGCATTTCCCTCCTTATAAAACAGGCGCCCCGGTAATTTCCCAGGACGCCATAACTGTTTGCTTATTTACAGACGATTATGCCTGTTGTTTTCTTTTAGCGATTTCTGCGGAACATTCGGCGATTTTATCATCTGTCAGATGGTATCCGAAGGTAACGATTAACAGACCGATGATCAGGAAAACTGCGGGAATCAGAGTAAAGCCTGCAGCAATACCGTTCTTTACGCTCATGGAAGCTTCTTCCACAGCGATGGAAGCCGAGAAACCGGTGATACCCAGTACAGCAGAGATCAGAAGTCCGCGGGTTACGATAGCAACCTTAATAGGGATGTTGATGAAGCCCATTACAGTACCGGTACAGTTAACGCCGGTCTTGTATTCGCTGTAGATTGCGCAGTTTGCAAGCATGGGAACAATCATAACTGTTACGAATGCGGTAAAGAAGCCGGCAACACTGGTAGCTACGATAACAATGGTAGGATTCCAGCGGAATACGAAAGCTACACCATACATAACAGCAAGAATCAGGAATGCCATCTGGTAAGTGGTCTTTGTGGAAAGCTTGTTGGCAACACGTTTACTTACGATGGAGCCCACTACTGCGGTGATGTTTGCGAACAGCAGGTAGCGTGATACGAAGCCTGCGTCCTGAGCGATGTAGGAACCATAGTAGACAGCGAATGCGGAGTAGCAGAAAGAGTTCATCATGTACAGCAGGTAGGAACCAAGTACGCCCAGCAGCTGAGGGTTGGAAGCAATCGCGGAGAGTAAGCCGACCTTTTTGGTATTTCCGGCTTTTTTAGCGGAAGCAGCTTCCCTTTCCATTCTTGCGACTTCTTCTGCACCGGTTTCCTCGTATCCTTTGAACATAACGAAGTGTGCAAAATAACCTGCAGCCATGACACAGCCGAATACGAATGCAGCAGCGGCATATCCGTTGCTTTCACCCAGTTTTGCAGCCAGGAAGGTAACGACACCGGGGCCGATGTAGGAATAGGTACATCTTGCGATGTAAGTCCACAGACCACGAACGGAAGACAATGCATTTCTCTGTTCTGCATCTGCAGCAGCTACATTGATAATGGACATATTGGCTACATAAGGGAAGTTCCAGATAATGTGGCTGGAGATCGTACCAATAATAATGATAATTGCGGCGAACATTCCATTGCCGAAAGCTTTGAACTGGAACAGGTACAGGAAAGGTACCATCCAGGGAAGCACTGCCAGAATGGAGCGGTAGCGTCCCCATTTCAGAGGCTTCATCTTATTCAGGATAATGCCGTATACCCATGACAGAGCTGCGTCTACCATACTGCCGATGGTTGTGATCATGGTTACCAGTGCCAGCGGGAATGCAGCAACATTGGTCAGGAAGTAGCTGAAATAATAGGTTTCGATGTTGGACATGAAGTTAAATCCCAGGTCACCAATACCGAAGAAATATTTTTGCCCCCAATTTAATTCTTTCTTTTCTTTACTCATATATTTACCCTTATCACTGCCGGAATACGTTTTTCCCGTTACGGTATTCCGGCAGTCCCCTTCTCTTTTTGTGTATTAGAACATGATTTTGCTCATGTTGTCGATTTCTTCTGTTAATGCTTCGTACACGCCGGGGAATGTACTCATGGGCAGACCCTGTGAAGCGTTGGGAATAAAGTACAGCTTACCGCATTCACGGCATGCACGTTCCACTTCCTTTTTAACGACATCCTGTGTCCAGCCTTCATAGTCAACGGATGCGCTGTCAATACCGCCCATAAAGGAGATCTGTCCGCCGTACTTTTTGATCAGTTCAGGGATATTGTTGGAGGTCATAACGCCCTGCCAGATATCAATGCCCATATCGATCATGTAAGGAACGAGAGTGGCAGCGTAGGAGTCGGAATGATGGATGATCAGTTCTACACCGTGTTCTTTGTAGTATCCGTATACTTTCTTATATGCGGGAAGGAAGAACTCCTCAAACATATCGGGAGAAATGAATGTGGAAGTCTGGCTGCCCCAGTCATCGTGATGGAAGATTGCGTCCGGTTTTACATATTTGCAGAGCTCTGCCGCATATGCCAGTTCCCATTCGGTAATGTAATCGATCAGCTCCTGCAGATATTCAGGTTCTTCATAGAATGCGATCAGGCAGTTCTGGATTTCCATCAGATAATGGCACTGCTCAAAGATACCGGGTGCGATAAATGCGGTTGCAAACTGTTCCTTCCGGTCAACTGCTTCAGCCTTTTCAATGTAGGGTCTCCATGCCTCTTCGGGATATACTACATTGGGAGCTTTTACGTATTCTCTCCATCTTGTGATGTCCTTACATACGATGCTTGCTTCGTCGTGTACCGGGAAAGCTCCGGGAAGTTCTGCAGGCCATGATTTTTTAACGCCCCATGCGTTTACAACGTTTAATTCCCCGCGTTTGGGACTGGGATTATGTTCGCCGAAAGGACTTCCGATCAGCATATTGAAAGCTTCATACTGGTTTACAAATCTGTCAGGGTTTCCGCCTTTGATTGTTTCAATTAAATTCTGTCTTTTTGTTAACATATCTTTTTCCTCTCTGTCGTGAAAATACGGCTCAGCTCAGAGCCTGCTTTTTGATGTGTTTCGTACGATTTCCGATATCGGAACGGCTTTTCCGGATATGCCGCTGTATTACTGATACTGCTATTATAATGATAAAAAATAATTGATACCATATTCAACGAGCACAATCCTCTGCTTCGGGAAAAATGGAAGTTTTGTGCAGAAAAATATTTATTTTTATTTAATTTTAGTGTAAAATACAGATATCATAGCTGTACTATGCGAACATGGATTGTGCACTATTTAACAAAAGCTGAAATGATTGGAGAATACAATGAAATTAAGTATGTGGATGATCGTAAACCGGATTTCGGAGCTGGATCCGGAGATTCATATTACTGACAATGATCCTGCAATTCTTAACAGTGCCAGAAATGTTTATGCGACAAACTGTGTACATGTATATCAGGAAGGTGAATGTGTGGTCTGCAAGGGTGAGGAGAATTATATCAAACTGCGCGATATTACCGTGGCGCAGGCTTTTGAGATCATACAGGGGGTTTTTGATTATTATGAAGACTGGATGGACGGTATTATACAGGGTGTCCGGGACAGAAACTATCAGAAGGTAATCGATATGGCGTGGCAGATTTTCCGCAATCCCATGGTGCTGCTTGATTCCAACAGAAAGGTTCTGGGAATTACCCGCCGGTATGAACCCGGTTCCATTGATGCGGAATGGGACTATCTGCTCCGGTACGGATATTCTTCGCTGAATGCGGTAAAGACCCTGAAAGGCTCAGATATATATGTGGATTTCCAGAAACATGGGCTGAAGGATTACAGAATTGAAGGTGATTCAGTTATTGGTTACGCAGGTCTCAGCTACAGTCTGTATTCGGGAGATGTTTTGTGCGGACGTATCAACGTTCTGAAGAAAGACAGGGAACTGAACCCCGGAGACCGGCAGCTTCTGGTAAAGCTGGCTCGGTTCCTGGAGATGAATCTGGGAAGTGTGATGTTTTCCAGCACATCAGGTGCCTCCAATGCTCTTTTCAACTTGCTTACAGGAAAGCCTTATGCCCAGCAGCAGCTGGATATTCAGCTGGGTTATCAGCAGTGGAACCGAAAAGATACCTATCATCTTGCGCTGGTTAAGATATACGGTGATATGGAGAAGAATGTTCTAAGTGAGGAGCTGGATGGACTGTGCGGACTGATTGCCGGAAATATTCCCGATGCGGTTGTACAGAAAAGGACACCCTGCGTCATGATACTGACCAACCGGGATCTGATGTCGGATGCGGCTATCGGTTATTTCCTGCGCACTCTGATGGAAAAAAATCCTGTTCATATCGGTTTCAGCCTTCCCTGCAGCGGTATCGAACAGGCAGGTATTCTGTATTCTCAGGCAGATTCGGCAATCTATTACGGTTCCATGAATCCATCCGCCGGAATTTTTCACTGTTTTTTTGATTATGCAATAGATTACATCATTGATTCTGCTTCCCTTGAAGACAGCGTATCGGCCTGTATGCCGGCTGTAGTTGATATGTGGGAGATGTATCAGAACAGTCAGGATGAGATGTTCTGCACCTTAAAATGTTATCTGGAAAATAACTGCTCCGTATCGAGAACCTCAGCAGAACTTTACACACACCGTAATACAATTCTTTACCGGCTGAAGAAGATCCGTGAATTCCTCCAGTGCGATCTGGAAGACCCCTATTGCCGGGATTACTGCCGGATCTCCATACGAACTCTGGAACTGTATGCGAAAAAGAAGAAAAACAGGTCTCTTCAGTAAATTCAGCAAACGGTTTTTATACAGTGAAATATAAGACCGCCTGCCCGGTATACACAGCGTTTCCGGGCAGGCGGTTCTGCTTTAATCTGCTTAAATACGAAAACATTTTTGAATATCTTTGTTTTTACCCAGCACCAGCAGTGCTTCATCAGAGGTAAAACGGGTGTCGGGAGTGATGGTCAGATCCAGCTTTCCGTTTCTTTTGATTGCTATAATGTTGATATTGTATTTCTGGCGAATATTGATTTCTCCGACTGTTTTTCCAAGCCATGAAGAAGGAACATCAATTTCAAACATGGCATAGTCGTCATCCAGCTCCATATAATCAAAAATATGATCGGAGCTGTACCGGATGGCCGTCCAGTTTGCCAGCTGTTTTTCGGGATATACAATCTCATCCGCGCCGTTGCGGAGGAGGAATTTGGCCTGAACATCTCTGGCTGCTCTCGATACAACCAGTCTGGCCCCCAGCTCTTTTAATAAAGAAGTAGTTTCCAATGATCCCTGAAAATCATTGCCGATGGCAACGATACATACATCGTAATTGCCTACGCCCAGGGATTTAAGAAAAGCTTCATTCATGCTGTCCCCGATCTGGGCGTTGGTAACATAGGGGAGGACTTCCTGTACCCGGTCCTCACATTTATCGATTGCCATGATCTCGTGACCCAGTTCATGCAGTTTCATGGCAACGTGCTTGCCGAATCTTCCCAGGCCGATAAGTAAGATTGATTTCATTTCAATCCCGTCCTTTCTTCAAAAATGATTATCTCATTGGAGTATTTCGAAGGAATCAGATTATCCCACAGTAATTTTTTCTTTCGGAAGCCTGGAAATATTGCCCTGTGCGCCCGAAAATGCGGCGTATACCAGTGTCAGGCATCCGACTCTTCCCAGAAACATCAGAATGATCAGTATGATTCTCGAAAGGGTTCCAAGCGCAGGCGTCAGTCCCAGTGTGAGCCCTACCGTGCCGATGGCCGAAGCCGTCTCAAACAGACAGGTGACAATCGGCAGCCCCTCCATATAGCTGATGATGATGCCGCCTGTCAGGAAACAGGCCAGATACATCAGAAGGATTGCACCGGCGTATTTGACCGTATCATTTTCCAGTCTTCTGCCGAAGCATTCCTGATCTTCCTTCCGCTTGAAAACGGAAAACAGATTCAGAAACAGAACTGCAACAGTGGTGGTCTTCATACCACCGGCGGTGGAACTGGGAGAACCACCGATCAGCATCAGAATGATCATGATCGTTTTGCCTGCTTCGCTGAACAGTGACAGATCAACTGTATTGAAACCGGCTGTTCTGGGAGTAACCGCCTGAAACAGCGCAGCCCAGAATTTTTCTCCCATGGACATGCCGTCCCATGCCGAAGTACTGAATTCACCGAAGAAAAAAATCAGAAAAGGAAACAGGATCAGAACCAGTGCCATGGTCAGAATCACCTTGCTCTGCATCCGGTATCTCCGGATGTGGAGTCCCTTGTGCCGTACATCGTCCCAGGTAAGAAAACCGATACCACCGATAATGATCAGACTCATGATAATCAGATTGACATAGCCGCTGCCGGAGTATGAGGTCAGCGAAGAAAACCGTTCCCTGTGGCCCATCAGATCAAATCCTGCGTTGCAGAATGCGGAAATGGAATGAAACAGAGAGTACCATATCCCCTTCGGAATACCAAAATCCCTGCAGAAAGCGGGAAGCAGAAGAATGGCGCCTGTCATCTCAATGAGAATGGTGGATTTTATGATGAATCCGGTCAGGCGGATGATACCGCCCACACTGGGAGCGGAAATGGCATCCTGCATGGTACTTCGCTGCATTAATCCGATCTTCTTTCCTGAAATGATGGCAATGGCAACAGCAATCGTTACAACGCCCATACCGCCGATCTGGATCAGAAGAAGGATAATACCCTGGCCGAATACCGACCAGTGAGTTGCCGTATCATATACTACGAGACCTGTAACGCAGGTAGCTGAAGTTGCCGTAAACAATGAACTTAGAAAAGAAGTAAATTCTCCGTTTCTTGATGAAAAAGGCATCATCAGCAGGAAGGCCCCGATCAGTATGACAATCAGAAAACCGGCAATAATGATCTGAAAAGAGGACAGATGTTTTTGCCTGGGCAGTATATTTTTTATATATTTTACATATTTCATAGCGGTGTCCGTTATCTTTATATTATCTTATTATCCTGATGTTGAGGGCAAAAAGACGTGCCCCCATGATACAAACGGATTTCTCCGTGTTTTTATGTTCCATGTTGCGCAGCAGCAGCCCAAAGCCGCATGCTCGCCCAATTATGTTAAATATAAAAATATCATACATGGCATTAAGATGGTATTAAGATTCCGTAAAAACAGGCCTCTGCTTGAAGGGCCGGAAAGCCGGTGATATAATAGTTTGTGTCTTTTAACGAAAAAATATGACCGGATAAAAAAATACACTTGACAAATAGGAATAATAGGTATATGATATCCCTAACAACAAAACATATTAAACAAGTATGAATTATAGGAGAAAAAAGACATGGCAAATATTTATAAGGGAACATTAGGATTGATCGGCAATACCCCTTTGGTGGAAGTAACTAATATTGAAAAGGAACTTGGTCTGGAAGCAGCTGTACTGACAAAGCTGGAGTATTTTAACCCGGCAGGAAGTGTAAAGGATCGTATCGCAAAAGCGATGATCGAGGATGCGGAAGCAAAAGGCATTTTAAAAGAAGGCTCCGTAATCATTGAGCCCACCTCCGGCAATACCGGTATTGGTCTGGCTTCCATTGCGGCAGCAAAAGGATACCGCATTATCCTGACCATGCCCGAGACCATGAGCATTGAGAGAAGAAACATTCTGAAAGCTTATGGCGCAGAACTGGTGCTGACAGAAGGTGCTAAAGGCATGAAGGGTGCAATCGCAAAGGCTGAAGAACTGGCAAAGGAGATTCCGGGCAGCTTTATTCCCGGACAGTTTGTGAATCCTGCCAACCCTGCAATTCACAGAGCAACCACAGGTCCCGAAATCTGGAAAGACACCGACGGAAAGGTTGATATTTTCATTGCAGGCGTAGGCACAGGCGGAACCTTAACCGGTGTAGGCGAGTATCTGAAATCACAGAATCCCGATGTTAAGATTGTTGCCGTAGAGCCTGCAGGTTCACCGGTGCTTTCCGAAGGCAAAGGCGGTTCTCATAAGATTCAGGGCATCGGCGCCGGATTCGTACCGGAAGTCCTGAACACAAAGATTTACGATGAGATCATCAAGATCGAGAATGACGATGCATTTGCAGCTGCCAAACTGCTGGCCAAAAAAGAAGGCGTACTCGTAGGTATCTCATCAGGTGCTGCTTTACATGCTGCAATCCAGCTGGCAAAACGCCCGGAGAACAGAGGAAAGACCATCGTGGCACTTCTTCCTGACACAGGTGACAGATACTACTCAACACCTCTGTTTACGGATTAATCATTTACGGGCAGCTGTTTGGCAGAACATCAGGAATTGCTGATAAACTATTTGATGAACCTGCTGCATTAACGGAATTTAACAGGGTTTAAGGATTTTATGAAATTTTCAAGAAAAAGCAGATACGGACTCAGTGCTCTGATCGATCTGGCAGTGAATTCCAAGACGGAACAGGTTTCCCTGTGCAGTATTGCAAAGCGGAACAGCATATCCCCCCAGTATCTGGAGCAGATCTTCGCCAATTTACGAAGGGCGGGAATTGTAAAAAGCATCAAGGGCTCCCAGGGCGGATATTTCCTAAAGGGCAGTCCGTCGGAGATCACAGTAGCGCAGGTTCTGGAAGCGCTGGAAGGTGATTACCATATTGAAGCGGAAAAAGCGCCGGAAGACAGCAGCAGCCCCGGTGTATCCGTAACGATACAGACCAGAGTAATCGATGAGATAAACCGCAAACTGGATGATGTCCTGCAGAATGTGACACTGGCAGACCTGGAACAGGACTATCTGGAGAATGAGGCGTATAATCAGAATATGTATTATATTTAGGATAATAAGCGGGAATCCTCGGTAATTCAATTACCGATGTAGTTCGCGAGACATACAGGTTTATATTTCAGGAGAGGGCAAAGGAACCCTCTCCCTTTTGATTTACAACAGGTGACGAAAAGGTATATAAAATAAAAGCACCAGCCCCCAGCTCTTACGTCTGAAAACTAATGCTTTCCAGTGCGCCTTCAGGGGCTCGAACCCTGGACACCCTGATTAAGAGTCAGGTGCTCTACCAACTGAGCTAAAGGCGCGTCCACATATGTCAAAATTTGTTGTAATTATTGTATCGTTATACTAGCACATGGAGTTTTAAAAATCAAGATTTAATTTACAAAAATTTTGTTAAAAATTCATATTTTGTTAATAATTGTGAAATACGGGAGGAAATTATGGGATTTTTGGACATATTTCAGAAAAAACGTACTGTCCGAAAGCGGATGAATTTTTTCCTGCGATAAAACAGTATCTGAAATCTGTTTTATCGCAGGAAAAGTCAGACGGGGCGAACTGTTGTTTTCAGGTTAATTTTCCCGTCTTGCTTTTACATCTTCTATACTGTATGCTTCTGCCAGATGAATCAGATCCTCCATATCGGCATCAGGAGTTATCTCATTTATAACTTTAGAAAGATCATCGGCATTATAGGCGTTAACATAAATTCCGGTTGTCAGACCATACAGCTCTTCATATGCTTCCGGGCTGTCAGCTGTCCAGAAGCCCTGCGCGATGGAAAAAGCGGTACCGTCTTCATTGCGGTACAGATCTGCATGTCCTGTCACTGCATTATACATGACCGCAAAAGAAGGACCTAACAAAGAGGAATATTTGCCTGTTACATACTGGAGAAGTCCATCATGAACCGCATCCAGATTTTCGGAGGTAAAGCAGTCGACCGTTCCTGTCTGGATGTCAATACCGGTCGTTTCCCGGGCTTCTTTTATGGTGTCCAGAAGATTTACTACTGTACAGCAGCTTAAGATAACAGAATATTCTCCGGTATTCAGTTGTTCTTTGAGTGCGGAAACGGCAGCTTCTTCCTGAGGGTAGCCGGGTATGATGCATACTTTTCCGTTTTCATTTTCCAGCACAGCAGGTTCAGTTACGGCAGCCTGTGCAGGAGAAAAGCCCAGGGTTTCCAGCATGGCTTCCGTACGGTATGTGTGCATGGAGTTATTGTATTTTGTACCGCCGCTCAATACCAGATAACCGGAAGGCGTATCCGCCTCTGCCTGCTTTTTCATAAAAAAGGAGGTCATATCTGCACCGGCGTTCTGTTCCATCTCTTCACTGGGTCCGATTACACCAAGAAAATACGGGTTTGTTTTTACTTTTTCAAAATCTTCTTTCGGGATGGAACCGGAGCCCATCATATAATAGACACCGGATTTTTCACAGGTTTCCAGAGTAGATTCCAGATCGTATGTAATAAAAGAGATGATTCCTTTTGCTCCTGCGGTAATTACTCTATCAACGAAATCAGCTTCATCTTCTGCAGATGAAATACTGCCGGGATACAGAAAATCCACAGGAAAACACTCTGATATGTAGTTTTCATAATAATTCTGAAAAGCGCGTACTTCCGGATCCTGTCGGTCATAAGTAGCTACCGCAATGATGATACGGTTTTCTGGATTCTGATTTTTTTCGCTGCCTTTTTTGCCCGTCTGCTCACCGGAACAACCGGAAAAAAGAAGGCAAAGCGTCAGAATAATCAACATAAAAACGTTTTTTCGCATATTCATGCTCCTTCCATTTTTTGATAAATAGTTGCCGTTTGCTGCAGGAATATTTCTGCAGTCTCAAAACTGTTCAGAGAAACAGATTTTTAAACAATTTCAGTATAACATTTTGCAGTCGAACTGGAACAGAATGTGGCAATGCAGAATATTCCTGATTGTTATAGCATCACTGCTTTGGGTACATTGAAATTCTTCAATCTGTTTTCGGGTAATACAGGTGGAATTTCGAAAAGAGTATGGGAACAGCAGACAAATTTCAGATTGTTTCCGGGATGGGTTTCGTATCCGAAATCCGATTTACAGTAAATTGGAGATATGTTACAATTGACTTAAAGCATAATCAGAGCTATTGTGCGAGTGAAATATTGTGATACAGGAAGGGGAATGTATATTATGACAGTGGATTATGAAGCTTTGAAACAGATGGCGCTTGAATGCGGTTTTTCCCATGTGGGAGATCTGAATGCGGATCTGATTGTACTGCGCCCGGAGGTGCGCAGTGCCTGTGCGGAGAATAAATGTCAGGCATACGGAAAAAACTGGGTCTGCCCTCCGGCGTGCGGAACTCTGGAGGAGTGCGGAGAACGGATTCATAAATATAAAAAAGGGTTGATCGTACAGACCACAGGGGAACTGGAGGACAGTTTTGATCTGGAAGGTATGGAAGAACTGGCGGAGAATCATTCGAAGACATTTGATAAATTTGCGGATCGGCTGAGAGAGCAGTATCCCGATGCACTGATTCTGGGAGACGGAGCATGCAAACGCTGCAAAAGCTGTACATATCCGGATGAGCCCTGCCGCTTCCCTGCCCGTCAGTCCTCTGCTATGGAAGCATATGGTATGGTTGTCAGCGAAGTCTGCAAACAGAATGATATTCCCTATTATTACGGACCGGGCACGCTGACTTACGTGGGATGCGTGCTGGTGGAATAATGGTTCGGCTTTAAGCAGTTTACCAAAGCAAAAAAAAGTTTCCTGCATGTTCTGCAGGAAACTTTTTTCACCAGTGCGCCTTCAGGGGCTCGAACCCTGGACACCCTGATTAAGAGTCAGGTGCTCTACCAACTGAGCTAAAAGCGCATCCTTTTTGTTTGTTGTGTTCGCTCACAACAGTAGCTATTATAATACAAATCAAAAAAAAGTCAATAGATTTTTTGAAAAAAATTAAAAAAGTTTCATAAATGTTTGGTTGAATCTGCCGTTGATTATGGATATAATGAAAAGGATATAAAACGGAAAGGATTTGGTTGTTTTTGCATGGATAATAATAAAAACTGCGTAAGTGGTGATTATGGCAGTAAAAACGGTGATTACGATAATTTCAGAGGAGAACCCGGGATTTCCGTGAAATCGGGGACAGGTTCGGCGTACGAGAATGAAAAGATAAACAGAAAGATGGAGAGGGAGAAAAGACAGCAAAAAAGTCCGGAAGAAGGTCACGGGATTCCTGAGAAATCCCATCGGTTCAGATACAACAGCAAATATTACACCATATGTATCTATACGGCTGTCACGGTTGTTATCTGTGCTGTGATCGTGCGGGCGATTTTCATGTGGGAGGCCACCAGTGCAGCGGTGCACAGCATCATGGAATGGACGCTGCCCTATCTGATGGGGATATTTCTGGCCTGTCTTCTGTATCCTCTTGTTGTATTTCTCAGGGAGCATGTTTTTCAGAATCTGATGGAGAAACACCGGGGACTGGGAACGGGACTTTCCATTCTGATGACTTATGTGATATTTCTCGGAGTGATTATCATGGTGATCGGAGTTATCATTCCTCAGGTATGGCAGAGCGTGCTGGATCTGGCGGCGGCGGTTCCAGGCTGGTATGGGAGAACGATGGAGCTTCTTGTTGAGCTTAACGAACAGATACCGGATATTGATTTTGATTTTATTACGGAAAAATTTCAGGAATTCGGCAATGCATTTCTGTCCAGCAGCAGTATTCAGCAGCAGCTGCAGAATATTCTGATGACTGTGGTTTCCACATCGGTTTCCGTGGTAGCGGTATTCCTTGATTTTCTGATCGCACTGATCGTATCTGTGTATCTTCTGATCGATCTGAACCGCATCGGAAGAACTTCTAAAAAAATACTCCGGGCTTTTGTATCGGAGAACATGACAGGGAAGATTATCAGGATTTCAAAAGAATGCTACGATATTTTTTCCAGTTTTGTTTCCGGTAAGATGGTAGATTCTCTGATTATCGGGATTCTCTGCTTTATTGCCATGAATCTGCTGCGCCTGCCTTATGCGCTGGTGATCAGCGTGGTAGTCGGAGTAACCAATATGATTCCTTATTTCGGGCCTTTTATCGGAGCTGTTCCCGGAGGTTTTATCCTGCTTATGGTTTCACCGGTCAAGATGCTGATCTACCTGATTCTGATACTGGTACTTCAGCAGTTTGACGGGCTGTATCTGGGACCGAAGATTCTGGGGGATTCCACAGGACTCCGCCCGGCATGGATTATATTCTCGGTATCAGCCGGAGGCGTAGTCTGCGGTGTACTTGGTATGTTCCTTGGTGTACCGGTGGTGGCCGTGATCGGACATCTGATCAATATATGGATCAATTACCGGCTGGAGAAAAGAAATGTAAAGGTGCAGGACGATTCAGCAGCGCCCGGTCAGCTTTCTTAAGGCATCACCGGCCAGACAGAGGCGTTTGTTGAAGCAGCGGATGCGATGACACAGTTTCGGATTACAGGCTGCAAAGCGGCACATGCACCAGTAGAATGTGGAAGAACGACAGTTTTTTTTAGCCAGGGCAATCACACTCCTTTCCGGCAGCTGCCTGTGTTATTATCATTATATGCATGATCCGGCATGTATTTACCATAAAGAGCAGCCATGGCTGCAGCTGTCTGCAGAGTGCCGCAGGTGTGCAGGAAAAAATCAGAGCCGGCTGAGACCAGATTGGAAGCTTCAGAACCGGCCCTGATTTTTCAGTTTTTCCAGCCGGGCTTTAAGATCATTTTGTGGATCGGTGTGCCCATGGAAGAAAAACGTTCTTCATATTCCGTCATGATGTTGCCCTCATTCATTGGATCATTGTGCAGATCGTCTGTATATGCGATCAGATTCCAGTCGGGTGCTGCCTGAGCCGTTTCCAGAGAAAAGCGGAACAGGTCGGTATTGTCTGTTTTGAATTCCAGACAGCCTGCGGGATGCAGAATCTGTTTGTAGCGGGCAAGGAACTGCATGGAAGTCAGACGGCGTTTAGCGTGCCGGTCCTTGGGCCACGGATCGGAAAAATTCAGATAGATCCTCGCCACTTCACAGGGGGCAAAAACCTTACAGATATCTTCCGCGTCCATGCGGATAAAACAGAGATTCTGCAGCTGCAGATCCTCCTGTTTCTCCAGCGCACGCAGCAGAACGCTGGAATATTTTTCAATGCCGATGTAATTGATCTGAGGATTTTTAAGGGCCAGCTCGGTGATAAAGCGCCCTTTGCCCATACCGATTTCTATATGAACAGGATTGTGATTGCCAAACTGGGTATACCACAGCCCTTTTTTATCCTCAGGAGTTTCATAACAGTACATGCTGGCCGCAATCGCCTCGCGTGCACCGGGAACATTACGTAATCTCATCTCTAAAAACCGGATATAAAAATCCGTCCTTTCTATAGGTGGTATATTATAGTTCACTCTTTAACCGGATACAGGGTGCCGTGAGGCTTCATCCCGGTGAAGTTTGAACTGTAACCATTATAACAGAATTTTTAGATATTTAAGAGGTTTTTTATTTTTTTTTCCTTTGATATGTAGTAAGATAAAAGAGACTGTTAAGATTTGTTTTAAAAGGAGATCAGTTTTGAAAAATTATGATGATTATGGGCGGTTTTTGAAGAAAACCGGGGAATATATACGGAAGTTTATGGTAGTGTGCTGTGTTCTGTGCCTGATTGGCGGGGTGACCGGGGGACAGGTGCTGACGGCGTATGCTTCAGGGGAAAAACAGACTTCGGATACGAAGGTTAAGGTGGAGATCGGGAAGAAGACATCTGCTTCTGCCTATATCAGGGCGAAGAACTGGCCAAAAGGGCCTTCTGTGGAATCTGCGTCGGCGGTTCTGATGGAAGTGAATACCGGTACGGTGCTTTATGCCAAAAATCCCGATACGCAGATGTATCCGGCCAGCATTACCAAGATCATGACAGCGCTGCTGACACTGGAGCACAGTAAGCTGACGGATACGGTTGTATATGAGGGGGAGGCAATCAATGCTCTTCCGCCGGGATATGTTTCTGTTGGTGCTGTGGAAGGAGAGAAGATGTCTGTGGAAGAATGCCTGCGGGCGCTTCTGATGTATTCGGCCAATGATGTTGCCAATGGGCTGGCGGTTCACGATTCAGGTACCATTGCGGAATTCGCCAAAAAGATGAATGCGCGTGCAGAAGAGGCGGGCGCTAAAAATACACATTTTAACAATCCCAGCGGGCTGCATGAATCGAATCATTATACGACGGCTTACGATATGTGCCGTATTATGCGGGAATGCATCAGATATGATACGTTCAATGAAATTGCAGGTGACAGGATTTATACACTGAAGGCCAATAACAAGCGAAAAGAGGATTTTACTTTTGCTGCCAAGCATCACATGGTATTTCCGACCAGCCCGGACTACTATGAATATTGTGTCAGCGGCAAGACCGGTTACACTTCGGAAGCCGGCAATACGCTGATCACCTATGCGGAAAAAGACGGTATGAAGCTTGTGTGCTGTGTGATGAAGGCCGGTTCCGGTGTTGCCTATTCCGATACAAAAGCGTTGTTCAATTACGGATTTGACAATTTCAGTGTGGTTGATGTTTCGGCGGAAGAGGAACGTTTCACGTTAAAGGATGCGGGTATTTTTGCTTCAAAGGATATGGCATCGGATACCTCTTTCAATATCACGATTCCCGAATACTGCTATGTGGTGCTTCCGTCGGGGACCGGTTTGAATAAGGTTGATACGGATATCCGCTATCTGAAGGATGCAGAGGACGGCTGCTTTGCCGAAATTGATTATAAATATGAAGATATGCTTGTGGGAAGTGCCAGACTGAAGATGAGCAGCACGGAATCTGCCGGTACGGAAGGTTTTGACTTTGATTCTCACCCGGAATCGGAAACGGAAAGTGCGGCGGATGCGGAGACCGGCAGCGGTCTGAAGAACATCTGGAACCAGACCAGAAACATTGATGTGCGGATTGTGATTGCCGTGATTGCTGTAGTTGTTCTCGCTGCAGCAGTATGTATTATCACTGTTATCCGCGGGAAAGATGACAGGATACGTTTTGATAAAAAGCACAGGCGCAGAAGATAGACAGAAGAAGAAAAGAAAAAAGAGAGAACAGAGATTATTTTGGCAATTTGATGAAGCAGTTCATGAGCACAACCATCAGCATGATCCTCATGCGGCGACTCATGATCTTGAGGAAATGCACGAAAAAGGGCTTCAGGAAGACTCTGGATATTCTTTATGATAAACTACCATGCGGAATTGGAATTTTCCGAGAAAAGGTAAAAAATTGACAAATAATACCGTTGATGATAATATTTTATAAAAGTTAATATTGTGCTGGGAAGACAAGTTCCTCTTATGAGGATTAAAATGGGAAACCGGTGTGAATCCGGTACGATCCCGTCGCTGTAACAGGGAGTGTTTGTTAGCATAAAGCCACTGATGATATTTCGGGAAGGCGCTCAGACATGGTGAACTGAAGTCAGAAGACCTGCTTGTTTTTTTATGTGAAGATTCATACGGTGTATATGAAACATAGTACAGCTTTAACACATACATATTCTGTTGTATGTTTTGTTGTATTAAGTATGGATTCCTCAGGGAATCCATTTTTTGTATCGTATAACTGTTCAGGGCCGCACAGTGCTTTCGGGCTGGATCTGAACAGTTATTTTTTTACATTGTGTCCCGGCCGGTTACCTTTTATATACGGTTTTCAGAATCATGCGTTTTTCATGCGTGATCCGGGAAACCTTATCCAGACAACTATATCAGAAGGAGAAATGGAACATGAAAAAACAGATGAAAAGTGTACTTGCTGCTGCCATGGCACTCAGCATGACAATGGCCTGTCTTACGGGCTGCGGACAGTCAACGGACAAAGAAACAGATTCTGCCGGTGCTTCTGCGGGTACGGAAAAAGTACTGACCTTTGGATGTCAGAATTATTCCGGCGGCAGTGTGGATACTGCTTATCAGACCAGTTCGGCCTGGAATGCCATGAGATACGGAGTTGCGGAATCGTTGTTCAGATTCAATGATGCCATGGAAGTTGAACCCTGGCTGGCAGAAAGCTGTGAAGTATCTGATGATCATAAGATATGGACGATCAAATTAAAAGACGGAATCAAATTTTCCAACGGGGAAGCAATGACAGCCTCAAAGGTAAAAGCGAGCTATGACTGGTTAAAGGAAAGCGGCCCCAAAGGAAGCTCCGCACCGGAAAAATTTCTGGAATATGAAGCGGAAATCACGGCGGATGATGATGCAGGCACGATTACCATTGTGACAAAAAAAGCATATGCTGATCTGACGAAAAACCTGGCGCATCCGGTTATGTCGATTCTGGATGTGGACAATATCGAGGATTTTGATCATAACATCATCGGTACAGGACCGTATGTCATTGAGTCCTACAAAGAAGATGTGGGTTACACACTGGTAAAAAATGAAAATTATCGGGAAGAAGTTCCCTACGACAAGGTAGAACTGTATTACATGGGAGATGCATCTGCAAAAGCGATGGCTCTTCAGAACGGGCAGGTTGATCTGGTTGAGAATATCACAAATGTAGCAGATATTCAGAAGTTCCAGGAAGATTCTGATTATAAGGTGGATATTGCCAACGGCGTGCGCTGCGGCTTTTCCTACATGAACATGAAAGGAATCCTTGCCAATGACACACTGCGTCAGGCTGTACTGATGGGTATTGATGATGAAACCATCTGCAGCAGCAATCTGATCGGCGGACTGTATACTCCCGGATATTCCGTACTTCCTTCCAATCTGACCTACAATTACGATACACTGAAGAACCCTTATGCATTCGATGCGGAAGCAGCCAAGGCACTTCTGGATCAGGCGGGTATCGTTGATACGGACGGAAACGGCATCCGTGAACTGGATGGCAAGGATATTGTTCTGCATTATGTATATTACGACAACAGGCTTCTGAAAGAGTTTGCACAGGCGCAGCACAATTATCTGACAGCCATCGGTATTGAAGTCGATGAGGACGAAGTGGATTCCGATACCGACTGGAATATGCTTGTAAACGGAGAATATGATCTCCTTGGAAATAACTGGACCACCGTGGCAACCGGTGATCCTACTGAATATCTGGACAACTGGTACGGAAAATCAAATGCAAATTACTGCGGTTACCAGAATGATGAATATGATAAGCTCTATGAACAGCTTCTGACAGAACTGGATAATGACACCCGTACGGAAATTATCACCAGACTTCAGCAGATCCTGATTGATGACGCTGCAGTTCTGGTAGACGGATACTACAACAGTTCCATGATCGCTTCGAAAAACGTAGCGCAGGCGCCGATTCATACAGCCGACTATTACTGGTTATCAACGGAAATCAAACCGGCTGAATAAGGGAGATGATGAAACTGTGAGTAAAAAACAGTTAAGAAACCGGCTTCTCCAGATGATTCTGGTACTGGTCGGAATCAGTTTTCTGACATTTATTTTGACCTATATGGCACCGGGCGATCCTGTAAGAACCATGTATGCTGCGACAGGTGTGATGCCCTCTGAAGAGGAAATGAATCAGGTGAGAGAACAGATGGGATTGAATGATCCTGTTCTGGTGCAGTATTTCCGCTGGCTGGGAGGCTGCCTGCATGGGGATTTCGGTACATCATATTCTTTTAAAAAGACGGTTGTGGAACTTCTGCTTGCCAGATTGTGGCCGACTTTGAAACTGGCACTGCTGTCCATGGTTATTATGCTGGCGGTTTCCGTGCCTCTTGGGATGGTTTCCGCTGTATACAAGAATAAATGGATTGATTATCTGGTAAGAGGAATCACATTTTTCGGAATTTCGATTCCGAATTTCTGGGTGGGTCTGATGCTGATGCTGGTTTTCTGCGTTATGTTTAAGATCTTTCCGGTTATATGTTCCGGAGGTGACCTGCAGAGTCTGATTCTCCCTGCCGTTACGCTGGCGATCGCCATGTCAGCCAAATATACGAGGCAGGTTCGTACCGCGGTACTGGAGGAATTGAATCAGGACTATGTAACCGGAGCCAGAGCCAGAGGCGTGAAAGAATGGAAAATTCTGTGGTGTAATGTATTTCCCAATTCCCTTTTGCCTTTGATTACCATGCTGGGTCTGTCCATCGGATCACTTCTTGGCGGAACTGCGGTGGTGGAAGTGATTTTCTCCTATCCGGGGCTCGGCAATCTGGCGGTGTCGGCAATTACATCCTATGATTATCCGGTGATACAGGGATATGTTCTCTGGGTAGCGATTATTTACATGGTCATTAATCTGATCGTGGACCTGTCCTATCATTTTGTGGATCCGAGAATGCGGGAAAAGAGGTAAATGTATGAAAAAGAAAAGCTTTTTAAGAAAATATCCCACGTTTGCTTTTTTTCTGCTTCTTGCGGTTCTGATCGTACTGGCGGCTGTATTTGCTCCGGTTGTGACCGGCGGCGTCAGCCCAACGGAAGGAAATCTGACGAATGCGGTTATGCCTCCCGGTAAGGATCATATATTCGGAACGGATAAACTGGGACGGGATATTTTTACACGGGTGATTTACGGTGCAAGAACATCCCTGACATCAGCGTTTACAGTTGTTGCGATTATCTTCAGTGCCGGAACACTGCTTGGAATTCTGGCCGGATATTTCGGCGGTCTGGTGGATACCGTTATCATGAGAATATCCGACATGATGATTGCTTTCCCGGGTCTGGTACTTGCTATTGCAATTGCGGGTATCCTCGGACCCAGTGTAAAAAATGCAATTATTGCCATTTCACTGGTGAGCTGGACCAAATATGCCCGTCTGGCGCGGAGTCTGGTTCTTAAGATCCGAAACCGGGATTTTGTGGCGGCGGCCATCGTTACCGGCTCAAAGACGCCTTATATGCTGTGGAAATATATGCTGCCGAACACCATTACAACGTTGATCATTACAGCGGCAACGGATATCGGAAGCATGATGCTGGAGCTGGCGAGCCTTTCTTTTCTGGGATTCGGAGCGAAGGCGCCGACTCCCGAGTGGGGCCTGATGCTCAATGAAGGACGTGCATATATGCAGTCTGCGCCGTGGCTGATGGTGTTCCCCGGTCTTGCCATTTTTATTGTGGTGGTTGTCTTTAATATGCTTGGTGACAGTCTGCGCGATATTCTGGATCCAAGGGATGAATAGGGAGGTACGGTATGTTGCTGGAGATAAAAGATGTTACCATATCCTATAAAGGCGTACCGACTGTTCAGAATTTCAGTCTGACCATGGATCAGGGACAGATCTGCAGCCTGGTGGGCGAAAGCGGAAGCGGCAAGACAACAGTTATCCGTGCTGTGCTTGGTCTGCTTGCAGGCGGCGGAAAGGTGACAGAAGGAGATATTCTGTTTGAAGGGAAATCTCTTCTGAGCAATACGAAGGAGCAGTGGAGAAATCTTCGGGGAAGCGACATTTCCATGATCTTTCAGGATTCCGGTGCCATGATGAATCCGACAAAAAAGGTGGGTGCGGCCTTTGTGGAGTACATACGGACGCATGAAAAAATATCAAAAGCCGACGCGTGGAAAAAAGGTGTGACCATGCTGGAACGCATGAGGCTTCCAAATGGTGACCATATTATGAGAAGCTATCCGTTTCAGCTGTCAGGGGGTATGAGACAGAGGGTTGGAATTGCCATGGGTATGACGTATTCTCCGAAGCTTCTGCTGGCAGATGAACCCACCAGTGCTCTGGATGTAACAACTCAGGCACAGATTGTGCGCCAGATGATGGAACTGCGTGATGAGTACGGTACGAGTATCATTGTGGTTACCCACAACCTGGGAGTAGCGGCATATATGTCTGACTATATTGTGGTTATGAAGCAGGGAAAAATAGAAGATGAAGGACGTCGCGATCATATTCTGCACGGCACGGAAAGTGCCTATACGCAGACACTTCTGGATGCGGTTCCGTCATTAGGAGGTGTACGTTATGTCGAATGATAAAGAATTGATTCTTGAAGCAAGGCATGTTACACGAAGATTTCCTGCTTCAGGGAATCGGACTCTGGTTGCCTGCAACGATATCAATCTGAAATTCTACAAAGGAAAAACCCTTGGCCTGGTAGGTGAGTCGGGATGCGGAAAAAGTACATTTATGCGGTTTCTGGTCTCACTTGACACACCTGATGAAGGAGAAATTCTCTACCGGGGAAAAGACATTACGAAACTGAAGGGGGAAGAACTCCGTCAGAACCGTCAGAATATTCAGATGGTTTTTCAGGACCCGGGCGGATCTTTCAATCCGAAGATGAAGATACGGGATATCATCTGTGAACCGCTGCTGAACTTTAAGCGGATCAAACCGTCACAGAAGGATGAAACTGCCAGAAAATATCTGGAAATGGTTGATCTTCCGGGTGAGTTTGCGGACCGGTATCCTCATAATATGAGCGGTGGTCAGCGTCAGAGAATCGCAATAGCAAGAGCGATTGCGCTGGAACCGGAAATCATTGTGATGGATGAGGCTACCTGCGCACTGGATGTATCGGTTCAGAAAACCATTATCGAGCTGATCGTGGGACTGCAGAAAAAGAAAAATATTTCCATAGGATTTATTGCTCATGATCTGGGGCTGATCCAGTCATTTGCCCATGAGATTGCAGTTATGTATCTGGGCAATATTGTGGAGGTACTTCCTGGTGCGGATATCAGTACCAATGCCAGACATCCGTATACAAAGGCGCTCCTCGGCGCTGTTTTTGACCTGAATATGGATTTCTCCAAAAAGATTGAAAGTATTGAAAGTGAAGCACCGAGTCCTCTTGACGTCCCTGTGGGATGTCCGTTCCAGAACAGATGTGAGCAATGTATGGAAATCTGTAAAAAAGAAAGACCGGCTCTGAAACAGCTGGAAGAAGGGCACGAAGCTGCCTGTCATTTGTACAATTAAGAAAGAAAGGATTAAAAATCATGAAAAAAACATACAAAATTGAAGTGGATTGCGCAAACTGTGCGAATATGATGGAAGATGCTGCAAAGAAGACAGCAGGTGTAAAGAACTGTACGGTTAATTTTATGATGCTGAAAATGATCGTGGAATTTGATGAAGGTCAGGATCCGAAGGCTGTTATGCCGGAGGTTTTAAAAGCCTGCAAAAAAGTAGAGCCGGACTGCGAAATTTTTATCTGATGTCCGAATAAAGCGGAAAGATGAGAAACAGAATAGAACATGATTAAAAATATGAGTAAAAAGCAGAAGAAGATGCTGGTCAGGATCCTTGTGGCGGCAGTACTGGTGATTCTTCTGGAAATTGTCCCTGCACAGGGATGGCTGAGATTTGTGCTGTACATGGTTCCTTACATTGTGATCGGATATGATATTCTGATCAAGGCAGGAAAGGGAATCAGAAACCGACAGATATTCGACGAAAACTTTCTGATGGCCGTTGCCACGGTGGGCGCGATTCTGATCGCACTTGCGGAGAACACCGGCGATTATACGGAAGCAGTCGCAGTCATGCTGTTTTATCAGATTGGTGAATGGTTCCAGAGCTATGCGGTTGGAAAAAGCCGCCGCAATATCAGTGAACTGATGGATATCCGCCCCGATTATGCCAATATTGAGCGGGACGGAAAGCTGGAACAGGTGGATCCGGATGAAGTGGAGATTGGTTCCGTAATTGTTGTTCAGCCGGGCGAAAAGGTACCTATCGACGGTATTATCGTAGAAGGCAGATCAAGCCTGAATACGAGTGCGCTGACCGGTGAGAGTATTCCGAGAGATGCACAGACGGGCGATGAAATTACAAGCGGATGCATCAATCTGACCGGTGTACTGAAAATTGAAACCACAAAGGAATTCGGGGAATCTACAGTATCCCAGATTCTTGATCTGGTGGAGAATGCAAGTTCGAGAAAATCAAAATCAGAGGATTTTATAAGCAAATTTGCAAAAATCTACACACCGGCTGTCTGCTACAGTGCGCTGGCACTTGCACTTGTACCGCCTGTTATTATTCTGCTGACGAAAATGGGATTTGACGGTTCTGTGATGGATATGTGGCTGGGCTGGGTTTACCGCGCGCTGACTTTCCTTGTAATCAGCTGCCCGTGCGCTCTGGTAATCAGTATACCGCTGAGTTTTTTTGCAGGAATCGGCGGAGCCAGCAATCAGGGCGTTCTGGTCAAAGGATCCAATTATCTGGAAACCCTCTCCCATGCAAAATATGTGGTATTTGATAAGACAGGAACGCTGACCCGCGGCGTATTTGAGGTGAATGCAGTACACCATAACGAAATGGACCAGAAGAAGCTGCTGGAGTACGCAGCCTATGCGGAAAGTGCATCTTCTCATCCTATCAGCAAAAGTATACAGCAGGCCTACGGAAAAGAACTGGACCGGAGCCGGGTGACTGATATTGAGGAAATCAGCGGTCACGGAGTAACGGCGGTGGTAGATGGTGTGAAAGTGGCTGCCGGCAATGACAAGCTGATGAGGCAGCTTGGAATCGAACCCATCCACTGTCATCATGTGGGAACTGTAATCCATATGGCTGTCAACGGGAAATATGAGGGTCATATTGTGATTTCGGATGCCATTAAGGAACATTCGAAGGAAGCGATTGCGCAGCTGAAAAAAGCCGGCGTGAAAAAAACGATCATGCTTACCGGCGATGCAAGAGCGGTTGCAGATGTGGTTGCGAAAGAGCTTGGTATTGATGAGGTATACAGTGAACTGCTTCCCGGCGATAAGGTTTCCAAAGTGGAGCATATTCTTGCCAATAAAGAAGAAAATGAAAAGGTTGCTTTTGTGGGCGACGGGATCAATGATGCGCCGGTATTGTCGCGAGCCGATATCGGTATTGCAATGGGAGCAATGGGTTCTGACGCTGCCATTGAAGCGGCTGACGTGGTTCTGATGGATGATGATCCGCTGAAAATATCCAAAGCAATCAAAATATCCAGAAAATGTATCCGCATTGTATATCAGAATATATGGCTGGCAATTGGCGTAAAACTGATCTGTCTGGTTCTCGGAGCCATTGGATTTGCCAATATGTGGATGGCAATTTTTGCGGATGTAGGAGTTATGATACTGGCGATTTTAAACGCAATCAGAGCTTTGTTTGTAAAAAATCTGTAGGTTTTATCAGGAAGAAAAAAATATAGAAATAATAAAAAATACAGCCCGGAGAGTACTGTGCTCTCCGGGCTGTATCATGTTTGAGTGTATTACATATGTTATTGTTGTTTTCGCTGTCTTCGGGTCTGCCTTTGTTTTACATGGCTTATTTTATCTGCCTTTGTTTTTCTTTCGCTTGTCCGCAGCGGTAGGCGATACAGTCAGATTGACGGAACCTGCGCCGGGCGAGTAGGAGGATGCTACTGCGCTGCGGCTGCGGCGGATACGCCGCTTCACCCGAAGCTGCTCCTGCCGCTCTCTGATGGAATCGGCAGTTTCGCTGCTGATCATCTTGGATGTGCGGATGGCGAAATAATGGCCGCTGTCCGCCTTTTTGACGCGTATCTTTCCCTGCATGTAACCATGATCCGGGCAGATGGCAAGGCAGTAGTAGATACTGTTGTTGGATGTAAACCAGCGTATCTTCTTGCGCAGCGAACGGCCGCAGACATGGCATGGAGTAACTGTAACCATGCGGTCATTCATGATATCCTCTTTATTGTCGTAGGTCATGGACACAAACTTGGAATACTCAGGAAAATGCAGCATGATTTCTTCTTCGCGCCGCGTCGGGAGGCAGTGGTAATCCACGGAACAGTAGATCATGGCCTGCTCCGGTTCCATGGAAGCAAGCACCTCGGCCGTATAGTATGCATCATCAATGGCACAGTGAAAAGGACGATCCTGCTCCAGTTTCAGAAAATCAACCGCATATTTCAGAGATTTGCGGGTCTTGCCGTCCTCAAAAAACAGGCTGAACAGTTTCTGCACATCGTAGTAAAAAAGAGGTCTGGCAAGAGACTGCTGCATCCCGTAAAAATCCATATTATTCTGCAGATAATCAAGGTCCATGGGTCCCCAGGTAGCAAAAGTACAGCTGCTGCCGCACCACTTCAGGAAATCCTTTATAACAGCAGGGAACTTTCTGGCCTTGTTAAATTCTTTCAGATTGACTTTCAGCAGCTGTTTGGTGCGGTAATGCAGCTGGCGGTAAACCTGCGGGCGTACACGTTCACTGAAAGAGTCGATGATCTGAAATGCTTCGTTAAGCCGGACGGCGCCAATCTCAATAATTTCAAAAGGAAGGTCCGGATTCTCGCGTTCTTTACCGCCTGGACACTGATTCCATTCCAGGTCTAATACAATGTAATCCATACAAAATCAATCCTCCCGGGACACAGTATCCCATTTGTCTTAGTCTAACACAGAAGGGCAGGGCAAGGCAAGGGGAAGTGATGCAATTCGGGCTTTGGCCGGGAAGAGAAGAAAGGATGTTCTGAACTGTTTTCTTTTCTCTGTTCCATTTATCCCGGTTTGATGGTATACTGAATGGAAGCTGTGAGGCGGGGAAACTTATGAAAAACAGGAAAGTATCAATATGAGCAGAATATTTTATCTTATGGGAAAGAGTGCTTCCGGTAAGGACAGTGTGTACCGGGAGCTGATGAAGAGGTTTTCTTTTGAGAAAATTGTGATGTATACTACAAGGCCTATGCGTCAGCACGAGAAAAATGGTGTACAGTATTATTTTACAGATGAGCAGGAGTATCAGAGACTTCTGGATGAAGGGAAAGTAATCGAGTCCAGGTGCTATCAGACCGTGCACGGTCCCTGGATTTATTATACGGTGGATGACGGCAGGGTGCACCGGGACGGGAACGAGCAGTATCTGGTAATCGGTACGCTGGAATCCTATGAAAAAATGAAGAAGTATTTTGGTTCCGAGATACTGGTTCCTGTTTATCTGGAGGTGGATGACGGTCTGCGCCTTGAGCGGGCTCTGGGCAGGGAACGGACTCAGGCAGTTCCCGGATACAGCGAGATGTGCCGCCGTTATCTGGCAGATGAGAAGGATTTCTCGGAAGAAAAGCTGAAGGCTGCCGGAATCGGGAGGAGATTTTCCAACGAAGAGATGGAACGGTGTGTTGAAGAAATCTCGGAGTATATATCGGAACATATTAATGATGACAATCCTGCAGCAGACAACTGAGTTTTCTGCAGGGACGGGAGGAAATGATTGTGGATCAGGCATTATGGAAAAAAACGGTGGAAAGACATGGACATGAGTGCCCCGGCGTGGCGCTGGGATTTCGTATCGGCGAGGAAGTGAACAGGATTTTCAGCGAGGAGGAGCAGATTCATTGTGTGACTTCGGTGAAAAACTGTGCGGTGGATGGTGTCTGCGCAGTAGTGGGACTGTCCGTGGAAGACGGAACCATGCGGTTCGATTCTTCGGTAGAGGGATTTCTTTTCTATGCGGTGGATGATGAGGAAGGATGGATATTTAAGCCGAAAAAGCTGGAGGTTGCCGAGGCGGCCGACCCGGTTATGCTGATTCTGGCGGCGAACCGCAATATGCTGTTTGATATCGAACCCTGCGATTCACCGGTAGCGGAGTCATAAGCAGCCCATGAATGGTAAAGAGGAACTGTACGAGCGCCTCAGGAAGTATGCGGCCTCTGATTTTTACCCCTGGCATATGCCGGGGCATAAACGGCGGCTGGTGGAATTTGACAATCCTTTTTCCATGGATATTACGGAGATTGATGGATTTGATGATCTGCACCATCCCGAAGGGATTCTGAAGGAGGCGATGGAAGAGGCGGCGGCGGTATATGGCTCGGAAAAAACATATTTTCTGGTAAATGGTTCTTCCTGCGGGATTCTGGCAGCCGTTTCGGCGGCGGTTCCTCCCGGAGGGAAGCTTCTGATGGCGAGAAACTGCCATAAATCGGCCTACCATGCGGCGCTTCTTCAGCAGGCCAGGGTCACTTATATTTATCCTGAGCTGGAAGCAGAAGGATTTTACGGGGCGGTGCGGGCTGAGGATGTGGAGGCAGCTTTGCAGGCAGACCCGGATATCCGGGCAGTGATTGTGGTTTCTCCGGGATATGAGGGCATTGTTTCCGACATCAGGGCAATCGCAGAGGCGGCTCACGCCCATGATTGCGCACTGCTGGTGGATGAAGCCCACGGCGCGCATCTTCCTTTCGGAAAAGGCTGCGGCCTGGATTTTCCGGCTTCTGCGTTGGAGATGGGAGCGGATGCAGTGATTCAGAGTCTTCACAAGACGCTGCCGTCCCTGACTCAGACGGCGCTGCTTCATCTGGGCAGGAACAGCGGCGCGCGGATGGACCGGGACCGGGTCGAACTGTACCTGCGGATTTATCAAAGCTCCAGTCCTTCCTACATTTTTATGGCAAGTATCGACCACTGCATCCGCCTGATGGCAGGGGAGGCCGGAAAGCAGCTTATGGAGGTATATGCTGTCAATCTGAAAT
>JALFLM010000023.1 GCA_022774705.1 Lachnospiraceae bacterium
TCTTCGCAAGGAAAAGGTGCGGGTAGTAAATGAACTTCCAGCAGCCATTCAAAGGGCATTTTCTACCATTAGTATTTCTGATTGTGAAGGATGGTTTCATGCGTCTGGATATATGCATTAATTTATTGGATTGCTATAGTACAGTTCTGTACTATATGGTCTGGGCAGGCTCCATACGAGAGAAAGGGGAAAAATCAATTATGTATGATATTGTAATTATCGGTGCAGGTGTTTCCGGCAGCGCTTCTGCCAGAGAGCTTTCCCGTTACCAGGCGTCCATCTGCGTACTGGAAAAAGGTGAGGACGTATGCAGTGGAACTTCCAAAGCCAACAGTGCCATTGTACATGCAGGCTTCGATGCTGCAAATGGCTCTCTGATGGCGAAGCTGAATGTTCAGGGAAACCAGATGATGGAGCAGTTATCGAAGGATCTGGACTTCCCTTTCAAGAGAAACGGTTCTCTGGTTGTATGTACAGATGAATCTACCAGACCCGGTCTTCAGGAACTGTATGAACGCGGTGTAAAAAACGGTGTGCCGGATCTTCGGATCATCGAAAGAGATGAACTGGTGGCAATGGAGCCCAATATTTCCGACGAAGCGGTTGCTGCATTATATGCGCCTACAGGCGGGATTGTATGTCCTTTCAATCTGAATATTGCCATGGCGGAAAACGCATACGATAACGGCGTGGAATTCCGTTTCAATACACAGGTGACCGGAATCCGCAAAGAGGAAGAAGGGTTTACAATCTTTACCAATAACGGAACAGTGAGAACCCGTTACATTGTCAATGCAGCAGGTGTTTACGCAGATGAGATCAACAACATGGTCAGTGAGAACAAGATGAAGATCACAGCCAGAAGAGGCGATTACTGTCTGCTGGACAAGAGTGCGGGCGGACATGTATCCTGTACCGTTTTCGCTCTGCCCACCAAGATGGGTAAGGGTATTCTTGTATCTCCCACCATTCACGGGAATCTGCTGATCGGTCCCACTGCAGTGGATATTGAGAATAAAGAAGGTACCAACACCACAAGAGCGGGTCTTGATGAGGCAATTACCAAATCTGCAATTACGGTGAAAAATATTCCCATGCGCCAGGTGATTACTTCCTTTGCCGGTCTTCGTGCCCATGAAGACAGACATGAATTTATCATCGGAGAAGCTGAGGATGTACCCGGATTTATCAACTGTGCCGGCATCGAATCTCCCGGTCTTACTGCAAGTCCTGCCATTGGAGTGATGGTAGCGGATATCCTGCAGGAAAAGATGGGACTTGTTAAGAAAGACAACTTTATTGCAACACGTAAAGGTGTTCTGAATCCGGAAAATCTGTCTCTGGAAGAACGCAATGAACTGATTCAGAAGAATCCTGCGTACGGCAATATTATCTGCCGCTGCGAGATGATCACGGAAGGCGAGATTCTGGATGCGATTCACAGACCTCTGGGGGCACGTTCTCTGGACGGCGTGAAGCGCAGAACGAGAGCCGGTATGGGACGCTGCCAGGCAGGATTCTGCTCACCCAGAACCATGGAGATTCTGGCGAGAGAGGTTCCCGGCTTTACCATGTATGACGTGACGAAATCAGGCGGTGACTCTGCAATTGTAGTGGGCACCAACAAAGACCGTTTATAGGAGGGCAGCGATATGAAATATTATGATATTGTAATTATCGGCGGAGGTCCTGCCGGTCTTGCTGCCGCTGCTTCCGCAAAAAGAAATGGCGTGGACAGCATCCTGATTCTGGAACGGGACAGAGAACTGGGCGGTATCCTGAATCAGTGCATACACAACGGATTCGGACTTCATACATTTAAGGAAGAACTGACAGGTCCTGAATATGCAGGACGTTTCATCACTCAGGTGGAGGAGCTTGGAATCGAATATCTGCTGAATACCATGGTTATGGATATCAGTGCCGATAAAGTGGTTACTGCCATGAACCGCACTGACGGTATGTTCCAGGTGCAGGCAAAGGCCGTGATTCTGGCAATGGGCTGCAGAGAGCGCTCAAGAGGCGCGCTTAACATCCCCGGATACCGTCCCGCCGGTATTTTCTCGGCAGGTACCGCACAGCGTCTCGTTAACATTGAAGGTTATATGCCCGGACGCGAGGTTGTAATCCTGGGTTCCGGAGATATCGGTCTGATCATGGCAAGACGCATGACGCTGGAAGGCGCGAAGGTTAAGGTTGTAGCCGAACTGATGCCCTACTCCGGTGGTCTGAAACGTAATATCGTACAGTGTCTGGATGATTTCGGCATTCCGCTGAAATTAAGCCACACGGTAGTAGATATTGAAGGTAAGGAACGTGTGGAAGGAATCACACTGGCAGAGGTGGATGGAAAAGGAAAACCGATCCCCGGAACAGAAGAACATTACACCTGTGATACCCTGCTTCTTTCCTGTGGTTTGATCCCTGAAAATGAGCTGTCCAGAGGTATTGGCGTGGATATGAGTCCCGTCACCTCCGGTCCTCTGGTTAATGAAAGCCTGGAAACCAGTGTGGAAGGTGTATTTGCCTGCGGTAATGTACTTCATGTACATGATCTGGTGGATTTTGTGTCGGAAGAGGCTGCTGCAGCCGGCAGAAATGCGGTAAAATATGTAAAGGCACTGGATGCCGGAACGAAGGCTGCAGATGTGAAGGAAATCAGAATTGTTCCCACAGGCGGTGTCCGCTATACCGTTCCCGTTACGGTTCACCCGGATCGCATGGACGATACGCTTACGGTACGTTTCCGCGTAGGCAACGTATACAAAGACCATTATGTGGCGGTTTATCTGGATGAGGAACGCATTTACCACAAGAAACGTCAGATCATGGCACCTGGTGAGATGGAACAGGTGAAGCTGGAGAAGGGAAAACTTGCTCAGTATCCCGACCTGAAGACGATTACGATTAAATTGGAGGAGGAATAAGGCGATGATTAAAAAGGAACTTACCTGTATCGGCTGCCCCATGGGTTGTCCTCTGACTGTAGAGATGGAAGGCAGTGAAGTAAAGACCGTAACCGGTTTTACCTGCAAACGCGGCGATGTGTATGCGAGAAAAGAAGTGACCAATCCTACAAGAATCGTAACCAGTACCGTTCGTGTAACCGGCAGCTCCATGACTCATATGGTATCCGTAAAAACGAAAGAAGACATTCCCAAAGACAAGATATTTGCCTGTGTGGAAGCGCTGAAGAATATTACGGTAGCAGCTCCGGTGCATATCGGTGATGTGATTCTCGCGGATGTGGCAGGAACCGGTGTTGATATTATTGCAACCAGAAATGCGTGAAACGGCAGCTGTTCAGAGCCGGATCGCACCTTCGGAGCCGTCCGCGGACAGTTGCAGTAATGCGTAGAAGCGATGCATGCAAGCGGCATGCGGAAAGGAGAAGATTATGGCTGAAAAAGCTCCTGAAAGTGCCGGATGGGCAAACTTAAACGGCATGGCTGATGATGAAGACAAGACCTGTGCATTGAATGATATGAACTGCGTAGGCGAAGATGATGACTCAACCTGCGGCATCACTGATATGAACTGTACAGGAGAAGATGATGACTCAACCTGCAGCATCAACAATATGAACTGCGGAGAATAGGACCGGGGCTGCAATTCTGCTTTCGGGCAGAAGGTGATTGTCCAGGTGACGCGAGGGGACCATGATACGAAGTCCTTCTGCGGGCTGAAAACGCCCGCTGACAGGACTTGCATCATGGTTCCCTTGCTGTTTTGTGGCAGGCCCTTCTGCGAGGGAAAGGGAGAATTGCGGTTGTTGGTTGTTTTTGGAAACGGTTTGATTTTTTTGTTGAGATTGGTTATAATAATATCAAATCAGGATTTAGTAAATCAGGATTTGGTATTTGGAGGTGGGAGTGTGTTTATAGGTAGAGAGACAGAGCTGAAATTTTTAAACGATAAGTATGAGGAAGACGGCGGACAGCTTGTGGTGCTGTATGGCAGACGGCGTGTGGGAAAAACGGAGACTCTGCGGGAGTTCTGCAAAGGAAAGCCGCATGTATTTTTCTCCTGTACACAGACAACCGACAGGGTGCAGCTTCGTAATTTTTCAAATCGGATGCTTATGGAAGATATTCCGGCGAAAAACTATATTTCCGAGTTTACCGATTGGGAAAAGGCTTTTCGGGCCATTCCTGATCTGCCCTGCGGCGATGCCAAAAAGCTTGTTGTGATCGATGAGTTCCCGTATATGTGCCGATGCAATAAAAGTATTCCTTCCATTTTACAGAATCTTTGGGATGCGGAGCTTCGGGACAGTAATGTGATGATCATTCTTTGCGGCAGCGCCATGAGCTTCATAGAAAAAGAACTGCTTGCAGAGAAAAATCCTCTTTACGGCAGAGCCACCGGTATCTATAAGATGAAAGAGATGGGTTTTTATGATGCCGCAAAGTTTTTTCCGGATTATTCCGCCCGTGACAAAGTGCTGGCTTATGCCGTACTCGGCGGCATTCCTCATTACCTGCGTCAATGGAATCCCAGGCTGCCGGTCAGTGAAAATATCAAGCGAAATATCCTGACAAAAGGATGTATTCTTTACAGTGAGGTGGATTTCCTGCTTCATCAGGAGCTTCGGGAAACGCCGATCTATAACTCCATCATTGAAGCAGTGGCGCTTGGCAATACCAGGCTGAACGATATCAGCCAGAAATCGCTGGTGGAGGATACTTCAAAAACCAGTGTTTATCTGAAAAATCTGATCGAGCTTGGCATTGTAAAACGGGAATTTTCCGTTGATTCGAAAACAAAGGAGCAGGCAAACTCCAACAGGGGAACCTATCGCCTGACGGATAATTTCTTTCGATTTTGGTATGCCTTTGGCTTTGTAAATTTTTCTCAGCTTGAGGACGGCGATGTGGACGGCGTTTACGAATATGTCGTAAGGCCGGCCCTGCACGAGTTTGCGTCCTTCACTTTTGAAGATGTCTGCCGTGAGTTTATCCGGGAAAAACAGAAGAAAAACGAACTGCCTTTCCGCTATACCAGAATGGGGCGCTGGACAGGAAAAACCACTGTCCGTGATGATAAGGCATCCGGCGGTTTGCGGACGGCGGAAACCGAGATCGATCTTCTGTGTATCAGCAGAGAAGCAAAAGAATATCTGGTAGGCGAATGTAAATTCAAGGGAAGCCCGTTTTCTTACTCGGAATACCTTGACACACTGGCAAAACTCACACCGTTGAAAGAAAAAGCGAAATTCTATTATGCACTGTTCTCAGAAAGCGGATTTGACGAAAAGATTGTTGTCGATGCAGAGACAAATGGAACACAGCTTTATTCCCTCGAGCAGATTGTTAATTACAGATAAAGTAGTGTCTGCAATTCTGCTTTCGGGCAGAAGGTGATTGTCCAGGTGACGCGAGGGGACCATGATACGAAGTCCTTCTGCGGGCTGAAAATGCCCGCTGACAGGACTTGCATCATGGTCCCCTTGCTGTTTTATGGCATGCGCTTCTGCGGTGAAAGCATTTTTATATCAGTTTCATCTTTTTTAAAACTCGATATACTTTATATCCTGATGCATATTTTTCTAATTGAGTTCTCGGATAGTCTTTTTTTGAAATGCAGGAATATACTTTCGTATCATAGGATTCTCCTGTTATCAGCACATATGTTTTTCCGGATAGTAAGAAATAAGAATATATCCCAAAATTTGCATTTGGCTGCGGGTCAACAATGTACCAATTTCCTTGAATCTTCACTGTTGTCCACATATGATTGGGGTTATATGCTTTTGAATCCGGACGTACAATTTTACATTCCAGCCCCATTGATGCACACAGAGCCTGAAGTGCGTAGCTGTAACCATAACAGGTTGCTTCGTGATATCCTTGTTTGTTTTTATAGACCAGAGCGCCCCAGGCCGTATAGGATTTATTGCCTGTACCATATACGCAGGTAGCTGCCAAATAAGCCTGAGCAGCTATAAGTTTTTCAACAGAAGACATATCACTTGTTATATATGTCTGATAAAATTTCTTGGCTGTTTTTTGAACAGCCTCGATTTCTTTCGAAGACAATCCTTTCATATATGGATTTCCTGATTTGTAAAGGTTTTTGCTGGGATTCTTTGTAATGGAAGAAAATTTTACTTTTTTTGTAACATTTGAATCAGCAGATGTCACAGTTTTCTTTCCAATCTTGACAAAGGCTTTTACTTTATATTGATAACTGGTTCCCTTTTTGACAGAATCGTCATATCCATACAATGTTTTTTCACCGTTGATTGTCTGTATCTTTTTCCATTTTTCTGAGCCTGCTTTTCGATAAATATAATAACCCGTTGCCCTTTTGCTCTTTGTCCATGTAAGTTTTACTGTTTTATTTCCGACAAGTACAGGATTTTTGACAGAAACGCTGTTTATGGTTGTTTTTGCTGTGACCCCCTGTTTGTCATAGCTGCTCCATCCCCCGGTAGTGAGAGCATAAACTTCAAATTCGCAGTTCTCCCTGTCTGTTTCGTCCAGAGAATATTGAAGTGTAGTTTTTTGTGGATCAACAAGTAACGTATCTGTTGTTTTTCCATTTCGTACGAAGCAGATATAATTAATCAGATGCTTTCCTTTATATTTGTCCCATCTGATTGTAAATTGAGCCTGACCTTCTCCCCAGGTACAATACCGGCTGCCTATAAAGCAGTCATGCATGTTTTCAAGGGGGACACTGCATACAGTATATGTATATTTTTGATTTGGAATGACAGACGAATCCGTATACTGATTTTTTTTGCTGGAAACGGTCGGAGCTGCATCAATAATTGAATATGGCTTTCCGTTGGACTTGCGATATATAAGATACATACCGTCTTTATCAGAAGAACTGGTCCAGCTGATTTGAATACTGCGGGCATCGACTGCCTTAGCCCAATTCAGTTTTGGCTGTTCAGGGACGCCTTCATCTGCAAGAGCGTGTGTCTGAAAACATACCAGTATTAATACCAGCGTAAATAAAAATGAGATTTTTTTGTACAGTTTCATAATTCTCCTTTCTGAAATGTTCATGAATTGCCGATGTTACCTTAAAGATTTATTAAAATTATAGCGAATCCTTATAAAAAAATCAATTTCGCATTTATATGACCGCTACTGTTCAGCGGTTCTTTGGTATCTGTTCAGAGCCAGGCAGATTTGCCGGGTATGAGATATAACCTGCGGCAGAAAAGGCACATGGTAGCTTTAAACGATTGACTGTATCGGGGAGAGGTAGTACTATATGAATATAGAAAAAATGGTGGATGGAAAGACAGAAATTCTCATTCTGATCTGGTAAAGGAGGAACGTTATGAAGTTGAAGTGTTACGGTAAAAAAAGGGTCTCAGGTTTCCTGTCGTATTTGATAGTTTTTCTAATTGCTTTTACTGTGTTTGGCAATGAAGCTGCGGCTGCAGGGAATGTATCAATTCTTATGAAAAATCTGGGTGGTTCTACCAGTCCACTAATAGAATATGATGATCCGATAGCTTATGCAGAACAATACAGTAAAAGTCTTTACGGTAAATCGGAATTATTTTTGGTTAACTGGGATGTTTCGAGCCTTGTAACTACAAAAAATCAAAAATGGAGAGAGTGTTATGAGCAGGAGTTATTTTCAATGTTAAGTGATGATACACTTTTAGCGTCATATATTGAAAATCCGCCTGCTGATTTTTCAAAAGCAGTAGATAAAGCGGTTTATAATATTTGTACAGATTTAAAGGTTGAAATCAATAAAAACTTTGAAAATGGAGCTACAATTATCAACAAAGTTTTGGATGTTCCATTAAAAACTTTAATGAAGAAGGAACTAAGGAAGAATCAGGCTCAACTGCAGATATTAGCATTGATTGCCAGTAATACAGATGATAAAAATCTGAAAGATGCCTGTCAAAGCTGTCTGAATACGTTTAGTACAAAAACTTTCAATAAGTTAAAATCAATCTTAACAAAAAGAATGATTAAAATAGGAATACATGAGGTAAAAGCAAAGTCACTGGTGAGAAATCAGATTTTACAAACATCCCTGTCAGGGCTTTTAACAAAAACTTTAAAGTTGATGGGAGAATGTGCGAAAGGTTTTTCCTATGCATTAATTATTTTGGATGGAAAGAATCTTATCTGTTTGTTTACAGGTACAAAGACCAGGACAGATAATTATATGGGTATTGTCAGCGATGAGATTATTTATCAGGGAACTTTGAATGCATTCCAAACGATATCAAAACAATATAAGCAGGGGAAATCAGAACAGGCCCCTGTAATAGAAGCGTTGTTCTGGTGCTGGGAATCGTAGTTTTACATAACATAATCGGAATGCTGACCGGCCTTGGAATTGCGAAAATATTTCATATTGAATACAGCAAAGCAACGGCCATTGCCATTGAGGTGGGCATGCAGAACAGCGGCCTTGCCGTTTCTCTGGCAGCAGCCAATTTTGCGTCCAATCCGCTGGCAACACTTCCCGGAGCAATTTTCAGTGTATGGCATAACATTTCCGGCTCCGTATTTGCAGGAATCCGCAGGAGAGGGATGAGGGAATAAAACTCTTTTTTCTGCCTTGACTTTTTAAAATGGAATGCTATAATTGAGGCAGTTGGCGGGCTCAGATGTGATATGCTGGTGTGCGTAATATGCTGCTTTGCAGCCCGGCAGCGGATAGTGAGATTGCGTTGATACAGGAACACGGTTTGGGAATGCATCAGAGAAGGATACATGGGGTGTGAGTATCCCTGCAGGAACAGATCAGGTGACCGCCTGTGGAGCGGCTTTAATAGAGCACGGGGTCAGCCCGTTACAGCTGGAATGAGAGGCCGGAAAGTGCAGAACCGAATTGCAGGACTGGGATATGCAGGTGCGCAGGACACGCAGATGATGCGGGATGTGCAGGCAGGACGGTACGCAGGTACTTCAGGCAAGACGGGTGGAACCGCGGATAAAAGTTTATTCGTCCCTGGCAGATTTATTGATCTGCCGGGGACTTTTTGTATTATGTGCTCCAGCGTATATCGGTAAACCGATACGTTCCGCTGCAGAGCATACTGGTCAGAAGGAACCGGCAGACAGTAGAAATGTCCGGCTGCATGGCGGCAGATGACGGCCTGCTCCGGGCAGATATGATATTATTATTTCAGAAAGGAAAGCAGACATTATGAAGATTACTTTAAAAGATGGTTCTGCAATTGAGTATGCAGAGGCAAAGTCCGTAATTGAAATCGCTGCTGATATCAGCGAAGGTCTGGCGCGTATGGCATGCGCCGGTGAGATCAATGGACAGGTCGTTGACCTGAGAACGGTTGTGGAGGAAGACTGCAGCCTGAATATTCTGACATTTAACGATGAAAAGGGTAAGGCCGCTTACCGTCATACCGCATCTCATGTGCTGGCGGAGGCCGTTAAAAACCTGTATCCCGATGCAAAGCTGGCAATCGGACCGTCCATCGATACCGGTTTTTACTATGATTTTGATATGCCGCCTCTGTCCCGCGAGGATCTGGACAAGATCGAAGCTGAGATGAAGAAGATCATCAAAAAAGGCGAGAAGATCACAAGATATACGCTGCCCAGAGAAGAAGCCATCAAATTCATGGAAGAAAAGGGTGAACCCTACAAGGTTGAACTGATTCAGGATCTGCCGGAGGATGCCGAGATCTCCTTCTATGATCAGGGCGGATTTGTTGATCTGTGCGCAGGCCCTCACCTGATGAGCACAAAGCCCATCAAGGCATTCAAACTGATTTCCTCATCAGGCGCTTACTGGAGAGGCAGCGAGAAAAACAAAATGCTTACCAGAATTTACGGTACTGCATTTACAAAGAAGGATGAGCTAAAGGAATATCTGGATTATCTGGAGGATATCAAGAAGCGCGATCATAACAAGCTGGGCCGCGATCTGGAACTGTTTACAACAGTTGACGTTGTTGGACAGGGTCTGCCGCTGTTCATGCCTAAGGGTACAAAGATCATTCAGACTCTGCAGAGATGGATTGAGGACGAGGAAGAGAAGCGCGGTTATGTGAGAACCCGCACTCCTCTGATGGCGAAGAGCGATCTGTATGTGATTTCCGATCACTGGGCTCACTACAAGGAAGGCATGTTCGTGCTGGGCGATGAGGAAAAGGATAAAGAGGTATTTGCCCTTCGTCCCATGACCTGTCCTTTCCAGTACTATGTATACAAGGCAACTCCCAAGTCCTACCGCGACCTGCCCTACCGTATGGGTGAAACCTCTACTCTGTTCCGCAACGAGGACTCCGGTGAAATGCACGGTCTGACCCGTGTACGCCAGTTCACCATTTCCGAAGGACATCTGGTGCTGATGCCCGAACAGCTGGAAGAGGAATTCAAGGGCTGCGTGGATCTGGCAAAATACTGCCTGACTACTCTGGGTCTGCAGGATGATGTGACCTACCGTATGTCCAAATGGGATCCCGACAATGCGGATCATTATCTGGGCAACGCTGAAATGTGGGATACGGTGGAAAATACAATGAGAACTATTCTGGATGATATCGGTCTGGAATATACCGAAGCTGCCGGCGAAGCTGCTTTCTACGGTCCCAAGCTGGACATTCAGGCGAAAAACGTATACGGTAAGGAAGATACCATGATCACCATTCAGATCGATATGTTCCTGGCAGAGCGTTTTGACATGAGCTATGTGGACAGAGACGGACAGAAGAAACGTCCCTACATCATCCACAGAACCTCCATGGGCTGCTATGAAAGAACTCTTGCATGGCTGATTGAAAAGTACGCAGGTGCGTTCCCTACATGGCTTTGCCCTGAACAGGTACGTGTACTGCCTATTTCCGAGAAATATCTGGATTATGCCAACAAGGTAAATGAACAGCTGCAGTCCAACAACATCCTGTCCACCGTGGATACCCGTTCCGAAAAGATCGGCTACAAGATCCGCGATGCACGGATGCAGAAAATCCCCTATATGCTGGTAGTCGGCCAGAAGGAAGAAGAACTGGGCGTTGTAGCTGTAAGAAGCAGATTCAAAGGCGATGAAGGTCAGAAGGGTCTGGATGAGTTCATCAACGACATCTGTAAAGAAATCCGCACCAAGGAAATCAGAAAAGTTGAGGTTGAAGAATAATCATGAAAATGATCTCCTGGAACGTGAATGGACTGCGTGCCTGTGTCACAAAAGGATTCCTTGATTTCTTCAGGGAAGCCGATGCGGACCTGTTCTGTATTCAGGAAAGTAAGCTGCAGGAGGGCCAGATTGATCTGGACCTCCCCGGCTATTACCAGTACTGGAATTATGCGGAGAAAAAAGGTTACTCCGGCACTGCCATTTTCACAAAAAAAGAGCCCCTGTCGGTCAGATACGGCATGGGAATTGAAGAACATGATAAGGAAGGCCGCCTGATCACCCTGGAATTTGAGGATTTTTACTTTATTACCTGTTACACCCCCAACTCCCAGAGTGAGCTTGCCCGTCTCGACTACCGCATGAAATGGGAAGACGATTTCCGGTCTTATCTGAAGGCGCTGGAAAAGAGCAAACCCGTGGTATTCTGTGGTGACCTGAACGTGGCATATTCGGAAATCGACCTGAAAAATCCCAAAACCAACCGGAAAAATGCAGGTTTTACCGATGAAGAACGCGGGAAATTCGGTGAACTGAAGAAAGCGGGCTTTATCGATACCTTCCGCTATTTTTATCCTGATAAAGAAGGCATCTATTCCTGGTGGAGCTACCGGTTCAGCGCCAGAAAGAAGAACGCCGGCTGGCGCATCGACTATTTCTGCGTATCGGAAAGCCTGAAAGACCGCCTGGTGGATGCCGAAATCCTGACGGATGTCATGGGTTCTGACCACTGTCCGGTGGTCCTGCATATGAAATGAGCGGGTTTACCTTAAAGCTGCTGGCGCTGTTCCTGATGATCGTTGACCATTGCGGACTGGTCCTGTTTGCGGGAACTTCCCTGTATCTGCCCTGCCGCATTCTGGGGCGGATTGCATTTCCGCTATATGCGTTTTTAATTACGGAAGGATATGTTCATACGAGAAGTGTGAAAAAATACGCCGGGCGCCTGCTTGTTTTTGCGGTTCTGTCGGAGGTCCCCTTCGACTATGCCTTTTTCGGAACGCCTTTTTACATGGGGTACCAGAATGTGTTTTTTACGCTGGTGCTGGGACTGGGAGCCCTTGCCTGCATCGACGGAGCTCGGGGAAGGAGCGGGCGGATCAAGGCATCCGAAACGGCAGCCGGAAATACCGGGAAATCGGAACTGCCAGCAGGAGCATCGACGCCGTTAGTCGGAGCAGAAGTATCTGCCGAAACACCGGAACTGTCAGCCGGTGAGCTCTGGGAACAGACCATGCGGAAGAGCAATATCAGCAAAATTCTGCTGATTGTTATTATGGTAATTGCGGAACTGACGTATACAGATTACGGTGCATTCGGCGTCCTTGTCATCGTACTGTTTTATCTGTTCCGGAACCAGAAAGTAAAATGCATGGTATCCGTGGCAGCGGCTCTGATCATCTACGGTTTCCTGGGCGGCTTCTATATTGAAGGTTTCGGGGCGATTGCACTGATCTTTATATTGCTGTACAACGGAGAAAAAGGGCAGTATCCTTTTCCATCCCTTCTTTTCTATGCAGCCTATCCGCTGCATCTGCTGATACTGGGATTGATGTGAATCGGCTCATGCGAATACGTTGCATATAAAACGTTCAGATTCAGCCCTTCTACGAACTGGCTGAGCAGCCGGCTTTTGAAAAGAAGTCCGGCTGCTCTTTTCCTGCTTTTTATTATCCCAGTGGAAGTCCATATATCCCTGAAAGGGATCATTGCGACAGCCCCGTATTCATTCGGAACAGTTCAGCCAGGGCTGAACTACTGTGTATTTTTCTTTGCAGATGAACTGCCTGCTGATTTGTTACTGAACTGCCTGCTCACCGGAGAAATCGGTACTATTTCCCGCCAGTCTCTCCACCTCTTCAAGAGGCAGACTGGTCATCGCTGAAATCATCCCATATGAAAAAGAACCTTCTTTTAACATCCTTAACGCTGTCTCTTTATTTGCTTCCAATGCCCCTTCTGCACGTCCTTCCACAAATCCCTCTGTGTGTCCCTCGTCTCTGATTTCTGCAATCGCTTTACACACATCTACCACCTCCGATTTCGAGTCAATTTTAAATTCTGCATTCGTACATGCATTGATTACCATTGCTGCGTTTCTGTCTAGTGCAGTGAATCTTTTATTGTTTTTAACCAGCTTTATCAGCTGCTGTTTGTCAGTTGAACATCTGATAAAAGAGAGAACTTCTCGCAGGCTGGAGTGAAATTTAGCCAGTTCATCTTCATTAAGATATGCCGGGGCAATCAGATGGATTCTGTAATTCTCTACCAGAGACAGGATTCTCTCATCCTTTACTTCCAGCATCTCATGCAGGCTCATGGGGCCATCCCATTTTTCTGCTGAAAAAAAGAGAACCAGTGTTATGACCGGTACCAGACGGTCATCTTTGTAAAAACCGGAAAGATATTCTCCTGGGCTGTGATCTTTATAATCTTTTGCTCTTTTATGCGATACTGCTGCTTTTCTCACCTGTTCGGCATATGTCAGCGCATCGTAAATCATATTTTTGACCGGCATGGCGTAATGGACGGAATCCTGATTCTCAATTCCCAGAATTACATACGCTGTATGCTCATCCATCATTGCAGTAAGATATTTCAGACCATCTCTTATCTTCTGCACCGGAAGCTGTGCTCCATCTGAACCATAGGGAACCTCTGCTGCTACGGAATCCATTCGATGCAGGCTTCCTGGTTGTATGATTTCCTGCCCTCCGTAAATCAGGTAGTTGAATGCATCTGCAAATACCTGATTATCTTTCACGTACTGTCTGGTTACTGTATCTGTTTTTCCCAAATCTGTTCTGCTCCTCTTTAAAAAGTCATGATAAAATAATTCCGGCAGAACAGGTTATCTGATCATCTTCCGTGTCCTTTATGAGATTTATTTTATCATGCCAGTATTTGTTTATCAAGCTGCACCTGAATGAATTCTGCCGTTCTCCCTGGTTGGACTAATGCCATTCATCAGGCATGCTTTATTTTTAAGACTTTATATATAATCATATTATGTTATTGCAGATTTGTCAATAATTTTAGTCAGATTTCTATATTTTTCATTTTAAAATGAAACAGATGGATTCAATGATGGGCTCGAGGTTGACTCTGAACAGTAACTTATTTGCAAGGGATTTTCTTTTCAAATCATATTAACTGTAGTGATTAAATGTGCTAATATATACCTGAGAAAGTGTAAGTTTGAATGTCTGTTAAATTTGTTCAGAACAGTTCAGTCAGACTGAACTGTTACCTTTTATGATTTGAATAGTTGTTGACAAAAAATTCCGGTGAAAAATTGATGCTCTGAATCAAATGTAATATTAACGGAAGGAACAGATGTCTGCATGCAGAGGTGAGAAGTATGAAAATACGTTTTAATAAAATGGAAGGACATACCTTTATCGTTCACAGTAAGAATGAACGTGTTGTCCTAGATAGGGAAAACCATGATATTCAAATAGATACTGCGGATTCAGGCAGTCTGGTCATCGAACGGGAAACAACGGGGAACATTTTGAATTTGAGAAAATGGAAGCAGAAGGTATCATGGAAGCAATGGATTATAGTTTTCTTTACTTTTCTGGGTATTTTTCTCTATGATATGCTGTGTATGAGCATAAAGCGTCTTGCGGATTTTGTTGATCCTTTATCCGAGGTTTACTGTTTAAAACTATCAGAAAAAACTGACAGATGCGAATTAACATACCATAAAGCCACGTTTGAAACAGTATCTCAGAGATATATTTATCCGTACATAGTGGCTCATTCCGGAGAAAAGCTGGAATGCAGGTTTTCTTTGAATGATGCCGGTCTGGAAGTCAGCTTTTTCTGTGCGAAACTGTATTACTTTTTTCTGGTTATTCCTGTGGTTCTGGTTTCCGGCATCGGAGCAGGGGCGATATGGCACAGCGATTCTGCGATATTGGGAAGTATTCTGGTTTCTTCCGTTATCTGTTTTGTAAGCATGAATACTTACTTAAATGGGAGAAAAAGAAAACTGCTCCGGCAGTTAAGAAATGAATTGTAAACAGAAACAGATATTAAATATACCGGTTCGGCAAACATGTAATATTTTGCCGAACCGGTACTGACATACTCCTCGAGGCTCTGTTTTTCACAGCTTTTACTGCGGATAAACCATGTTTTCTTCTTTGATGCAGTACAGGCAGGTATCAAGATATTTTTTTGCCTGCCATTTTGCCATGGGAAGGTTCTGATCCAGATAGTTGCCGCAGTCTCTTGCGGCAGCACCGGGGATTTCACCTTCAAAATCCCGGATGAATTCGAACATGCCGGTGACCAGTTCCACAATATCCCTGGATTCATAATCACCGCCCAGAATCAGATAATTGCCGGTGCGGCAGCCCATGGGACCGAAATAGATGATCTTATCACCCCAGAGGGGATGGTTGCGCAGGTAGGTTGCCCCCAGATGCTCAATCGTATGCAGCTCGGCTGTATTCATAACCGGCTCCCGGTTGGGTTTTGTCATACGCAGATCAAATGTAGTCAGAACCGCATTGCCCACAGTATCCTTTCTCGAAACATAAATCCCCGGCAGCAGATCCAGGTGATTCACGGTAAAACTTGCAATTTTCTCCATAAAAGCAGCTCCTTATATAAAATGGTAGTAACTGTTCAGAGCCGGACAGAGAGGTACTGAATGACATTGTCCTCTGAACAGTTACAAAAATGATATCTCAGATTTCTACGCGCTTTATGCTCACGAAATCCCCTGCACCCTATTATATAAAAAAATGACTTTTAACGCAATCACTCCCGACAATCTCCATGTCGATTTGTCCCTGTGCTGTTCAGAACTTCATTCCCCATTTTACGCCGAAAAGCTGTTGAGTATCATGCCGGCTACAATGATGGCAATTCCCATAAAACCGGCAGTGTGAACAGATAACGCAGTGATGCGCTCCACAGCCAGTAACCGCCACCCAGATTCATACTTCTGTTAAAAAGAAACGTAAAAGCAAAAAACAGCGAACCCAGTAATCCAAAAAACAATGCTTTTTTCATCCTGTAAACAACCTCCCTAAGCAGCATAATTTAAAAACTTATAAACATTCAAGAGCACGAAGAAGCACGCTCCGACTAAAAAAAATACCATATAAGTATAAAAAAATCAATGCAGTACCATTGGATTATGCGTATCCATCCCATGTACTGTTCAGAACTTCATTCTGCCTCATTTCCTGTATTCTTCAGGTGAAGTCTGAACAGTAAAAATTATACTGCGTTGACTTTTGCACTGAGGTGTGATAAATTAATCATATTGTATTTTGATTCTTCGGGAGGCAGAAGAGATGATTAATGATAAAAAAGTTTTGTTCAGCGGTATGCAGGCAACCGGAAACCTGACACTTGGCAATTACCTGGGGGCTTTGAAAAACTGGGTTACACTCTGTGATGAGTATGAGTGTTTTTATTCCGTGGTGGATATGCATTCCATTACAGTGCGCCAGGATCCTGCCACTCTCAGAAAGAGATCCAGAGAACTGCTGATGATCTATATTGCGGCGGGTATTGATCCGGAAAAGAACTGTCTGTATTATCAGTCACATGTTCCGTGTCATGCGGAACTGGCATGGATTCTGAACTGCTTCACTTATATGGGCGAGCTGAACCGCATGACACAGTTCAAGGACAAGGCTGCAAAGCATGCTGATAATATCAATGCCGGTCTGTTTACGTATCCTGTACTGATGGCAGCTGACATTCTGCTTTATCAGGCAGATGTGGTACCGGTTGGTATCGACCAGATGCAGCATCTGGAGCTGACCAGAGACCTTGCGGAACGTTTCAATAATATTTATGGTGATGTATTTACGATTCCCGAGGCCTATGTGGGCAAGGTGGGAGCCAAGATCATGAGTCTGCAGGATCCTTCCAAAAAGATGTCCAAATCAGACGAGAATCCCAATGCAAGTATTTATCTGATGGATGATCCGGACACAATCATGAGAAAGTGCAAGCGTGCCGTAACGGATTCTGAGGGAGCAGTTCTTTACCGCGATGAACAGCCCGGTGTTAAGAACCTGATCGATATCTACAGTGCATGTTCCGGCAAGACACCCGATGAGGTTGTCAGAGAATTTGACGGAAGAGGATACGGCGAGCTGAAGCTGGCTGTCGGCGAGTCTGTTGTTTCCGTTCTGAAGCCGCTCCAGGAGCGCCATGCACAGCTGGCAAAAGAAAAGGCTTACATTGATGGTATTATTAAGAACAACGCCGAAAAAGCAGCTTATTATGCCAATAAGACATTGAGCAAGGTAAAACGTAAGATTGGTTATCCGGACAAGATCCGCTGATCTGCTGATTTACTGTTTTGCCGATTACGGTTTATCAGCACCGGTATGCTGTTACCTGCTGTAACAGAACAGGGCATCTGCAAACTCTCTGGTTTGCAGATGCCCTGTTTTTATAAGTTATTCAGAACTCTTTGTCTGTAAATAAAACCGTGTGTTAATCATCTTTCTCAGGCTCTTCTTCCTCTCCGTGATCGCCGCTGTTTTCAGGCTCTTTATCAGAAGCTCCGCCTTCTTCGTTATCCGGTTTTTTGTTGCCTCCATCTCCGTTGTTCTTCGATTCTTCAGCTTTTCTGGATTCTTCTTCAGCTTTGATTGATTCTTTTTGGCTTTCCTCCGCAGAGCGGGATGCAGCGATGAATTCAGCAACATGGTTGATTTTACAGGTTCCCAGATTGCCGATTGCGTAGTTGCTGTCGTCGGAATAGCCGGTGGCGGTGGAATCCAGAGACATAAAGATTTTGGACCTCTTGGACGGACATTTATCGGTTGCTCTCAGACCGGATGAGGAGCAGATGGATACACTTACGTGTTTGTCGCAGATTTCGGTGGGTTCTGTACCTTCTGCGAAGTATTCCGTATAAATCATGCTGCCGCGGGGATCATGATCACATATGCCTGATACGGCCAGCTTGCCGGATTTCCTGCAGATCTGTTTTGACACGATACCTGAAGGCGCTTTGAATCCGGGATCCGGAAGATTATCATGCACCCGGGTCATGATTGCTTTCCAGATATCTTTGTGGTAGCCATCCTCTTCAATCTTTTGCAGTTCGTCGTATCCGGACCAGAGGGAAGCGGTATAATAGGGTGAAAAACCTGCAAACCAGATATCGTTGGTGCTGCTGGTCGTACCGGTTTTGCCTGCAATGGACATGCCGTCAACATCGGCACGTTTACCGGTACCGGTCAGATAGACACCGTTGCCGCTGGGATAACGTTTGCCATCCATAACTTCTTCCATGGCATTTGTCAGAAGCCATGCTGTGGACTCTTTCATGACGGTATGTGTCTCCGGCGTGTTATCGATGATGACATTGCCGTCACTGTCCAGAATTCTGGTATAGAAAACCGGTTCCGTATAGGTTCCGCCATTGGCAATTGTTGCAAATGCAGCTGTTGTTTCCAGATTTGTAACGCCGTCTGTCAGACCGCCAAGGCTGAGGGAGGCATTGATATCGCTGTAGGTCTTACCGTTGGAATCGGTGCGGGATTCAACCAGAGTGGTAAAACCGTATTTTTCCAGATATTCAAAAGCCAGAGCCGGCGTAACCGTTTCATTAAGGCATTTTACCGATACAATATTCATGGAATATACGATACTCTGACGGATGGATGAGTATCCCACATACCCGCTTTTCCAGTAGTTGGAAAAATCCTTTTCTCCCACAGAGTAGGGACCGTCATAATAAACCGTGGCAAGTGTGTCTCCGCAGGTATCGAGAGCCGGTGTGAAGCCGGCCAGAACCTTGAAAAGAGATCCGGGCTGTCTTGTGGTATTGGTGGCCCGGTTCAGAGCCAGATCGGTGGTTTTCTCGCCGCGTCCTCCTGAGATGCCAAGTACATATCCGGTGGACTGATCCATGATGACAAATGAAACCTGCGGCTGCAGTGTGTAGTTGATGGAGGTCAGTTCCCAGGTATCCCCTGCGGACTCGTCCGTCTCGGATGCAGCGAACTCCTCAATATAATCCATCAGGTCATCCTTACTGTCGCCGATCAGTTTGAAATCGGGTTCGTTGCTTCGGAAGTACTGCTTCAGGTTGTTCTCGGTAAATGTTTTGGAAGTACCGTCACCGTAGGAAACTTCCAGAGTAAAGGTGCAGGAATACTGTTTCAGGGAATCCGGATAATGGGATTCATCATTGACTTCCTCATCGATAATATTCTGAATGGCGGGCTCCATGGTGGTATAAATACGCAGTCCGCCGCTGTAAAGCAGGTGATTGGCCTGAGCCTGCGTATAGCCCCGGTCCTTCTGAAGATCTTCTGCAACCTGTTGGATTACGGCATCCGTAAAATAGCTGTTGGGAGAATCCTTCTCCGCAGTATAGGTTTCATTCTGTACCTGGATCCGTGCGTATACGTCATCCTTCAGTGCTTCGGCTTCTTCTTCCTCGGTAATATATCCCTGCTCCACCATATCGGCAAGAATCTTCTCTACACGGGTCCGGTTCTTTTCGGGATTGGTAATGGGATTGTAGGAGGTAGGATTGTTGGTAATGGCCGCAAGAACAGCGCATTCGGATAAAGTCAGATCCGAATAATCCTTACCGAAATACCGTTCGGAGGCAATGGCGATTCCCAGCGTATTGCTTCCAAGGTTGATCGTATTCAGATAACTTAACAGAATTTCCTCCTTGGCGTTCTCCTTGCCTTTTTCTGCTGTCAGTTCCTCTTCCAGCTGCAGAGCCAGATACTGTTCCTGAATTTTTCGTTCCAGCCGGTCGCCGAGGCTGTTCTCACTTACCCAGTCGGTAAAAACATTGTTTTTGATCAGCTGCTGTGTGATGGTGCTGGCGCCTTCAGAAAATCTGAAGCCGGAGGTGATACCTTTAATACCGGCTCTGACGATACCTTTCAGGTCGATACCATTGTGTTCCCAGAAACGGGAGTCCTCAACAGCAACAAAAGCGTTGATCAGATCTTCGGGAACCGATTTGTAGTCTTTAACATTTTTACGGTGTGAACCGGCCTGGACCAGCGTCTCCATCAGGTTGCCGTTTGCATCATAAATCATGGACATCTGTTCATTGGGAATGATGTCCTTATCCGTAATTCTGGGAGCATCATCAATGATTCCGCTGATCATGCCGATACCGATGCTTGCCACCAGGCAGACGCACAGAAGCAGACCGATAAAAAACATGGAAACCGTTGCAAATATGGAACGGGACTTCCGTTTCTGACGGCGGGAACCATGTTTTTTCAGTTCATTTTGTACTCCGTCTTTTCCTAAATTCATACATATATCCTTTCATAAATGTTCGGTTGATAATTCTGAAAATCATCCGTGCCCTGCGTGCATATACCTGTAAAAGGAATGTATCCGTTGGGCATATACTCTCATTATATCAAATTGTGGAGAGAAAATAAATACGGGAATTGTGAAGATTATGCTCAACAGTTAAAAAAAGTATAAAGAAGTTCTGAAAAATAATAAAATCATAATAAAAAACGCATGAATTCTACAAAAGTAAAGGACTGGACGTTGCATAAAAACATAAAAAAAGATATAATAGCTGCATTGGCTCTGGTGATTATTGTGGCTGTGGGCCTTGTCGTACTGGCAGCTGGAACAGACAGAGGACATGGAGACGCTGGAAACACAGGCTGATGAAATTCTGCAGCAAAACAGTTTTGTTGCTCTGGCATGGAGAATCAGGGATAAGCCGGAGCTGGAATTATCGGATGAATACCGGGTGTATATTGAAGAGATGAGGATACGGATTATGAAACAGCCCGAATAAACGGTTGTAATAAAAGATAAGGAGAAATTTGTGTTCCGGTAAATGTTTACATTTCTAACAGGGGTATCAGGATTTTATTAAGAATCTATAAAAGATTCTGACTGGTTTTGCAAACAGAGAGTATTTGTGATATGATTAGGAAAGATTTTGTCAAAGACCGGGCGAAATTGCGGTTAAAACTACTTTTCATCCGCGTTTTTTTCATATATACTGGTGTGGATGACAGGATATATTCATGTTACTGTTCAGAGATTAAATGCTCTGCATTATCTGAGGATAAGATATGGTAGAATCATACAGGACCGTCTATATGGGCGGGGAAGAAGAGATTATAGAGAAGAAATCACGTTTTATTGCGGCAGTGGAGCATGTGGAGTCCGAAGAGGAGGCTGTTTCCTTTATTGAAGCTGTCCGCAAAAAACACTGGAATGCAACCCATAACTGCTTTGCCTATATTATCGGGAACAGGCAGCCGCTGATGCGCTGCAGCGATGACGGGGAGCCGTCGGGTACGGCCGGGCGTCCCATGCTGGATGTACTGGCGGGAGCCGGTCTGTGCAATATCGTCGTTGTGGTGACCCGTTACTTCGGCGGGACTCTTCTGGGGACAGGCGGTCTGGTCAGAGCATATTCGGGTGCTGTGAAGGCCGGGCTTGAAGGCAGCATGCTGATCACGAGAAAGCTGGCAAAGAAGCTGGAGATCAGCTGCGATTATACATGGATCGGCAAGATTCAGTATCTGGCGGCGCAGATGAATCTGCGGACACTGGATACGGAGTACAGCGATGCTGTGAAGACCGTACTTCTGGTGCCGGTTCAGGAAAGCGGCCGTTTTCAGAAGCAGGTGGCGGAGGCGACCAACGGGCAGGCGGCTGTCAGCGAAACGGCGCAGCTTTATTATGCGGAAGCAGATGGAGAGTGTCTGCTGTTTGATCACTGACAAGGGTTGTATTGAAACTGCCGTTTTTAAGCAGTCAACTACATTTTAGATTAAAGAGGGTAAAAACATGTTTACATATGAAGATGCAGTAAAAGCAATTGATGAGATTCCCAAATTTCTGGAAGCTCCTTCTGTAGAGCATACAAGAGCCGTGCTGGATGCCATCGGTTCACCGGATGAGGGCATGAAGATTATCCATGTGGCAGGAACCAACGGAAAAGGGTCTGTCTGCGCATTTGTCAGCAGCATGCTGTCTGCTCAGGGGATGAGAGTGGGAACATTTACTTCTCCCCACCTGATCAGTATGAATGAGCGGATCAAGATCAACAATGTACCTGTTTCCGATGAGGAATTTCTGAGGGCTTATCTGCATGTGAAGGAAAGCTGCAGAGATCTGGGTGCTATGAACTATTTTGAGTATCTTTTTGCCATGGGCATGGATATTTTCTCAAAAGCGGATCTGGATTATGTGGTACTGGAGGTTGGTCTGGGCGGCCGTATGGATGGTACCAATGCCATCAAGGCTCCTGTCTGTTGTGCGATCACATCCATCAGCCTTGATCATGTGGAGGTTCTCGGCAATACGATTCCCGAGATCGCAGCGGCGAAGGCGGGGATTATCAAGCCCGGCGCCGGTGTGGTTTACGATGGTACAAGACCGGAGGCTTCCGAAGTAATCTGCAGAGAGGCTGCTTTGTATGGCAATCATACTCTGGGGGTGGATACCTCCTGGTATGACCATACTGTGCTGGAGGGCGGCAATCTGAGCATTGATGTGAAGAAGGGCGCTCTTGCAGGAAGTACGCTGCATATACCTTTTATTGCGGAATATCAGGCGGTCAATGCGCTGGTGGCTGTTTCCGTTATGGAGATGATGGGACTGCTGGAGACCGAAGAGCAGAAAGCCAATGCCAGAGCGGGTATTATGATGACCAGATGGCCCGGCCGTATGCAGCAGGTGCTGCCGGGAGTTTATATCGACGGCGCTCACAACGAGGACGGCATCGGCAGATTTGTTCAGGCTGTTCAGGCAGTGGAATGCCGGGGCAGAAAGATCCTTCTGTTTTCTGCCGTGAAGGAGAAGGATGTGGATCTGATGGCCCGTCATATCGGACGGGAGGCGGATTTTTCCAGGATTATGATCACCGAAATCGAGAATTCCAGACAGCTGGGCTGTGAAGTTCTGGCGGACCGACTGAAACATTATTATGATGGTCCGGTGGAGATCTGCCCGGGCATCTGCAGGGCATTTAAACAGGCCATGGCGGAAAAACAGGAGGATGATATCCTGTTTATTGCCGGCTCCCTGTACCTGGCCGGCAGTGTAATGGAATTTTTACAGACACAGGAAAAAGAGGCGTGAGCCTGACAGACAGGAGGTAAATTTCATGCTTGATTTTGATGAGGAACTTAAAAAATTTACACCCAGTGAAGAAGTAGATGAAGAGACTGCCAGAGTTGATCCGGAGGAAGTGACGGATATGGCGGATGTACTGATGACATTACTGAAAGATTAACAGGTGGTGAGTTACATCGATGAAATGCTGCAAATGCAATACTGAAATTACAGGGCGGTCAGACAGGTGTCCCGGCTGCGGGATGCGTCTGAAGGAATATCGCCATATGGTGTATCTGTCCAATGGATTATACAATGCTGCCCTGGAGCGCGCAGGGAAAAAGGATCTTTCCGGCGCGGTAACGGCACTGAAGCGTTGTCTGGAACTGAACAAGCGCCAGATTCAGGCCAGAAATCTGTATGGGCTGATTTTATATGAGCTGGGAGAAGCCGGGGAGGCTGCCGTACAGTGGAAGCTTTCCATGGCACTGGATCCGGAGGACAAACAGGCTGCCCGTCTGTATAAAAAGACCGTTGGAAGCAGAGGAGAGCTTTCAAGGCTGAAGGATGCCGCCGGCAAATACAATCAGGCACTGCGGTGCACCCGGGAGGGGGCACTGGATCTGGCTGCTGTACATTTGAAAAAGGTACTGAGTGTATATCCTCATTATGCAAAAGCCGCGAAGCTGATGGCGTTGATCTGCATAAAGCAGGAGGATTATGCCAGAGCGTGCCGTGTTCTGAATCCTCTGCTGCAGTTTAACGCCACGGATAAGCAGGCACTTCGTTATATGGAAGAGGCTTCTGCTCTGGGAGGCAGTACTCTGAAATCGGATATTGAGGAGCAGGAGGAAAGAGAACAGCGGGAAAGCCAGGATGTGATTATTCCTCCCTACAGCGAAAAGAATGAACTGCTTCATGATTTTCTGTGTATTATGGGAGGTCTGGCTCTTGGCATTCTGGCCTGTATTTTCCTGATTTTCCCTTCTGTAAAACAGTCCATGATCGAGAACAGCAACAGTCAGATCATGGAATACAGCAGCAATCTGTCTTCACGGGAAGTGGAGATTCTGTCGCTGGAGAAACAGATCGAGAATCTGAATACCGAACTGGAGGATACGAAAAACTCTCTGAAGGCTTACACGGAGAAAAATGGTATCCTGGATGCTTACACGAATCTGCTTGCATCCATGAATTACTATGTCAAGGGCGATTATCTGGAGGCTGCACAGTCATTTGCGGAGATCGACGCGAAGGCGGTTAAAAACAGTGCATATCAGACTGCCTACAGCACGATGAGCGAGCAGATGGAAGGCAGCGGCCTGAAGAGCCTGTACGACGAAGGTATGCGTCTGTACAAACGGTATAACTATGAAGAGGCTGAAAAGTATTTCAAACAGTGCCTGAAGATCAAGCCCGATTATGCGGAAGTGATGTACTGGATGGGTTTGTGTTACTATAACTCCGGTGATAAGGAGAACGCTCAGAAGTATTTCTACAAGGTACAGAAGGAGTATCCGGATACCAGCTGGTCGAGAAATTCAAAGCGTGTCATGCCCTATACGGAAAGCGCCGAATCGTCAGGAGCGGAAGAATCTCCGGCAGCAGGACAGTCTTCGTCGGGAGCGGGACAGCCTTCGCCGGGAGAGGAACAGTAACAGGCCCGGATTTTATAAGAATATATCTGCACAAAAGAGGTAACAGTTCAATGTTCAGAACTGCTGCCTCTTTTATTTTAAGGAGGTTAATGAGTTCATGGAAAAAAAGGACAGCAGGGTCCCTGTTTATGAGAGGGAAAAAGATGTTCTGTACATAAGACTCCCCAGGGAATTTGATCATTTTTCGGCGAGAAATATGAAAGTGGAAACTGAGGCACTGATTGAAGCGGCAGGGATAAAAAACATTGTGTTTGATTTTACAAGGACTGAATTTATGGACAGCACGGGGGTGGGGATTCTGCTGGGACGTTATAAGAGGATGAATTTTATCGGAGGGGCGGTTTATACATGGCATGTGAGTACCCGGATACGGCGTATGCTGGAGGTGGCAGGGGTTACCCGTCTGATTACGGAGCTGGAATAAGGAGGCAGAATATGGAAACAAAATTCAGTATGAAATTCGAAAGCATTCCTGGGTGTGAAGGGTTTGCCCGGGTAACGGCGGCAGCATTTGCTGCCCGGCTGAATCCTACGGTGGAGGAAATGGAAGAATTCAAGACAGCGGTTTCGGAGGCGGTAACCAACTGCATGATCCATGCCTATGATGGTCGGGAGGGTCCGGTCAGTATGGAGGTCAGTCTGCGTGGAAGAACTGTTACAGTTAAAATCGGAGATGAAGGGAGAGGAATTGAGGACATCGATAAGGCAATGCAGGCCTGCGATACCACCAAACCGGAGCTGGAGCGGTCAGGGATGGGATTTACATTTATGAAGCTGTTCATGGATGATGTATTTGTAAAATCATCTCCTGCAGATGGTACGGAAGTGATTATGACAAGACGTTTTGCTGACAGTAAAACGCCCGTTTCTCTGCATTAGGTTTCATGCCGGTATTTCTGACGGAAGCTGCTTATGGAATTTGAAAGGCTGATCCGGGCGGCGCAGCAGGGAGACCGGGCTGCCCGTGACGAACTGGTTTGTGAAAATATGGGACTTGTCTGGAGTGTGGTCAGGCGTTTCAAAGGAAGAGGCCAGGAGATGGAGGATCTGTTTCAGATCGGAAGCATCGGTCTTTTAAAAGCAATCGATAAATTTGACCTGAGCTTTCAGGTGTGTTTTTCCACGTATGCGGTCCCGCTGATTGCCGGAGAAATCAGGCGCTTTCTGAGGGATGACGGGCTGATCAAGGTGAGCAGAACACTGAAGGAGCAGGCTTATAAGGCGGGAATTGCCAGAGAGCAGCTGGGTATGGAGCTGGGACGTGATCCCACTATGGAAGAACTGGCAGGCAGAATGGGGCTGTGCGTGGAGGAAGTGGCTGCGGCTCTGGAATCAGGAGCAGAGGTGGAATCTCTGTCGAGAACGATTTATCAGGGTGACGGCAGCGCCATTACACTGATGGATCGTCTGGAGGAGGATGGAGATATCAGTGAGAAACTGGTTAATCAGCTGGTGGTGGATCAGCTGCTGGCTCACCTTCCCGGACTGGAAAGACAGCTGCTGGAGCTGAGGTATTTTAAAGATAAAACTCAGGCGCAGACGGCCAGGGAGCTGGGAATTACGCAGGTGCAGGTTTCGCGGCTGGAGAGAAAAATACTGGGACAGCTGAGGAAAAAGCTTCCGTAAAATCGGGGGCGGGGGACCCTGTTGCGTAAAACAGGTCCTTCTGATATAATCGGGGAAGAAAAGGTGGAAATCACGCAGGCAAAAGGAAACAGAAGATAGAGAAAAACAGAGGAAGATACTATGGACTGGAGTCAGTTTAAGACTGCGCTTCCCCGGCGCAGCAGTGCTGAAAAGGAAGATTCAAAAAATCAGCTTATAACGGAATGGGGCAGAAAACTTCTGAAAGAAGCAGAAGAAAGCAGGAATAAAAAAGGGAATGCCAGACCGCTGCGGATTCTGACAGAATATCCCAGGCCGCAGATGGTCCGTCTGAAACCGACCGGAAAATATGAAATCCTCAACGGATGGTGGAAATATGCGGTGATGGATTCGCGGCGTGTTCCTCAGGAATGGGAGGGGCAGATTCTTGTGCCTTTTTCGCCGGAAACCAGGCTTTCTTTTGTAAAACGCCAGCTGAAACCGGAGGAATACCTGTGGTATGAGAAAGAGATACAGGTGGAGAAATATCCTGAGAATCAGAGGGTTCTGCTTCATTTCGGCGCAGTGGACCAGAAATGCGAGGTTTTTCTTAACGGAAAGAAGATGGCATTTCACACAGGCGGATATCTGCCCTTTACCGTGGAAGTAACCGGGCGTCTGCATCCGGGGCGCAACGTGATCCAGCTGTGCGTGCAGGATCTTTCGGATACATCCTATCTGGCACGGGGAAAGCAGAAGCTGGAACGGGGCGGCATGTTTTATACGGCTCAGAGCGGTATATGGCAGCCGGTCTGGCTGGAATGGGTACCGCTCCATTACATAGAGCAGATGTGGATCACTCCTTTGTATGATGACAGTATGTTTGATATCCGTGTCCGTCTGAACGGACCGGTGCAGGATGAAACGGCAGGTGGTTACAGTACTGCCAGAGAAATGGTGGAACTGAAGCTGTATGAACCGGTGATAAATCTGGCGGAACAGTCGGACGGCGCATGCTGTTTCTGCAATGCGGGACGGAAAATACTGCGGGAGCTGAAGTTGGAGACGGATCCGGTGCGGCTGGATCCGGTGCACCGGGAGTGTTACATGAGAGTGCAGGTACCGGACAAAAAAAGCTGGACACCGGAGACGCCCTGGCTGTATGGTCTGTCCATTGCCGTCGGAGAGGATCATCTGGCTTCTTACGGGGCCATGCGCTGTTTTACAGTGGAGGAGGATGAGAAAAGTATTCCAAGGCTGTGTCTGAACCGTAAAATCTATTTCATGGACGGTGTTCTGGATCAGGGATACTGGCCGGAATCTCTTATGACGCCGCCTGCGGACGGCGCCATGGTATCTGATATTCTCCGGATGAAGGAGATGGGATTCAATATGATCCGAAAGCACTGCAAGATCGAGCCTGACCGCTGGTATTATCACTGTGACCGTTTCGGCATGCTGGTGTGGCAGGATATGGTAAATGGCGGAACCTCCTATAATCTGGTGAAGCTCTGCTATCTGCCCACACTGCTGCCGGCTTTGTTTGCACGGAAAAAGGATCAGGGCAGCACAAATTACAAACGTACAGGAAGAAAACAGCCTGAAAGCCGTCGGATGTGGCAGCAGGAGACGGAGGAAACCATCAATCTGCTGTACAATCATCCTTCTGTTGCGGCATGGGTTCTGTTCAACGAGGGCTGGGGGCAGTTTGATTCGGCAAATGCCTGCAAAGCCGTAAAAGAGCAGGATCACACCCGGTTTGTGGACCACGCCAGCGGCTGGTTTGACCAGAAGCAGGGCGACATGCGCAGCGTTCATAATTATATTCGCAAACCGGAGGTGGAAAAAGATTCCAGGCCGTTTGTAATTTCGGAGTATGGCGGATATGCGTACAAAATGGAAGATCATCTCTGGACTGACAGACTGTACGGATACGGCGATTATAAGGATCAGGAAAAGCTGCAGGGAGCATACCGGGCTCTGAGAAAACAGATTCGTGCGCTGGAAAAGGAAGGTCTTTGCGCGGCAGTCTACACTCAGGTTTCTGACATCGAAGAAGAAGTCAATGGTATCCTGACATATGACCGGGAAGTATGGAAGATACTTCCTGAAAAGCAGGAATAAAATATGGATTTTTGAAAAAACTACCCTTATAAGTCTGCGCAGTGCACCGGGCAGGTGCCCGGAGACGGGAATGAAAGGCGGGGTGGTTTTTTTGTTATGGAAAATAAAAGTCCGGATAAGATAAAATATAAGAATGATACGGTTCATATCCTTTTTAAACAGGTAGAAAAGGTGCCCGACAGAAAGGTATTTCTGGGACAGGCCGGAGAAATCCACTGTGCAGATCCTGCTGTAGAAGCCGGCTGTCGGGCTCTGGTGCTCCATCAGTTTCAGGAAAAAGAGGAGAAAAAGGGTTTTTCCGTCATGGAGGTAATCGCCCTGATCGAAAAGAGGTATCCCGGCATCACCGTGACCAATGTGGGAACGCCGGATTTTCTGCTGGAATATGAAGGCGCAAGAAACGCTTCCCGGATGACGGAATTTATGAAAACAGCAGCAGTCTGTCTGGTTTCCTTTTTCGGTGCGGCATTTGCCATCATGACATTTAACAACGACGGCGATGTGATGAATGTATTCAGTACGATCTACAGACAGTTTACCGGTGTGGAATCCAATGGAATGACCGTGCTGGAAGCCGGATATTCCATCGGCCTTCCGCTGGGAATTCTGTTCTTCTTCGATCACATCGGCAGGAAAAAGGACTGTACCGATCCGACGCCGCTGGAAGTGCAGATGCGCATTTACGGGGATGATGTGGCGGGAAGCGTGATTCAAAAGGAAGAACTTATGGAAAAACGGAAGGAAAAAAGGTAAAATATGATAACAAGAATCATTCTGTTTTTTATCGGTCTGTGCGGCGGCGGAATCGTAGCGGCCGGATTATTTTCCTTTATTGTCAGTATTGGTGCATTAAACAGAATTATCGGTAAAACACATACAGGAAATCATATCCGGCTGTATGAATACTGCATTGCGGCGGGAATTACCATCGGCAATCTGATCAATCTTTACAAGCCGGAGGCAGTACGGTGGCTCCCCCTGTGGGCAGGATTGATTCTGGTCTCCGCATTTGGTCTGTTTGCCGGCATTTTTATGGGCACACTTGTCATGTCGCTGGCAGAAACACTGAATGCGCTGCCTGTTTTTGTAAACAATCTGCATATGACAAACGGCATGAAATATGTGGTACTTTCCATTGCAGCAGGAAAAGGAGTGGGAGCGTGGCTGGATTTTCTTATGTCGATGAAATGAACAGGGATAAAATGAGCAGGATAGAAGCAGGATTTCAGGAGTTCTGTATTATGGCTGCGTCGGATCTGCATTATCTGAGTCCGCAGCTGATGGAATACAGCGGAAAGTTCCGGGAGCTGTGTGAAGCGCTTCAGGAACCGGAAATGGAGCGGCTGGAAGAATTTATGGAGAAATGGCTGAGAGGGGTAATGGAAGCAAAGCCGGATGCCCTTCTGATTACCGGGGACTTGTCCTATCAGGGAGAAAAACTCAGCCATGTGCAGCTGGCAGGAAAGCTTGCCCGGCTGGTTCGTGCAGGTATCCCAGTCTATGTAGTTCCCGGCAATCAGGACATGGACAATCCATTCAGCACATGCTGGAGACCCAAAGGAATCATGGATCACACGCCGGCTGAAACGGTGTCGCCCCTGGAATTTCAGGAAATCTACAGCAGTATGGGCTATGGAAACGGCATGGAATGCAGCGGGGGCGTAGTCAGCCGGGCACCGGACTCTCTCAGCTATCAGGTCTGTCTGCATAAACCGTCAGGGGCAATGCTGTATCTTTTTATGCTGGATACAACAATTCCCGGCAGTTCAGTCGGCCGGATTGCACCGGGGACCCTTGGATGGCTGGAAAAGCGGCTGGCAAAAATCAGGAAAAAACTTCCCTGTCTCATTGCCGGTCATCATCCCATGTTTGCTCTGAATGAAACGGTTTCTCCTTTTGTGCTGGAAAACGGGCAGGAGCTTGACAGATTGATGAGAAGATACGGCACTTCTCTTTATGTCAGCGGGCATCTGCATCAGGCGGGAACTGCCGGCAGCCCGCAGCAGAAAAGAGAGAAAACCGGAGGAAAACGGGTGCTGCAGAAATGGCTGTATGGTATAACAGGAAAAGGGAACATCCGGACTTCTCCGGTAAATATTTATCTGGAAAAAAGAGGACTGCGTCTGTTCAGTTCCTGATAAATGAAAGAGAGGACAGAATCAATGGAAGAGCAGAATAAAAAGAATGGTCTGCGCAATGGCATGACCCAGGAAGAATATAAGGAATATGTAAAACAGGTAACTCCCGTCAACAATACGACGGTGGATGTGCTGCGGGCATTCATTACAGGCGGAACGATCTGCCTGATCGGACAGTGCATCAGCAACTGGCTGACCGGCAGTATGAATCTGGGAAAAAATGATGCCGCCGCGTGGACATCCATTATTCTGGTGGCAATTTCGGTAATTCTGACAGGTTTCAATCTTTACAGCAAAATTGTAAAGTGGGGAGGAGCCGGTGCGCTGGTTCCCATCACCGGATTTGCCAATTCGGTAGCATCTCCGGCAATCGAGGCGCAGACGGAAGGACAGGTATTCGGAATCGGATGCTCCATCTTCAAGATTGCTGGGCCTGTGATCCTGTACGGTATATTTTCCAGCTGGGTACTGGGGGTGATATACTGGGTATGGCAGATGTGGATGCCGATATAAAATATGAAAATGATGTAACGGCAATTTTACGAAGGAGGCAGAAAATGAATAATTTTACGTACTATACGCCTACAAAGGTTGTATTTGGAAGGAAAGCAGAGGAGCAGGTGGGTGCTCTTGTAAAAGAACAGAGCTGTAAAAAGGTTCTGATCCATTATGGCGGCGGCAGTGCAAAGCGCAGTGGTCTGCTGGACCACCTGACTGCATCTCTGGATAAAGCAGGGATTGATTATGTGATGCTGGGCGGTGTGGTACCGAATCCCAGACTGTCGCTGGTCCGCCGGGGGATTGAGTTGTGCAGGCGGGAAGCCTTTCTCATAACGGGTTGACCGGATGCGGCACCGACGGCGGCGACTGGGCCTGCCATCAGCTGGAACATGAACTGGGTGCAACCTATGATGTCACCCACGAATCTGAGAGAACTGAGAATCAAAGGACTGACTGAAGAGGAAATCCAGGCGCTGGCTTACCGGTGCACCTATCAGGAAACCAGAACCATCGGATGCATTAAAAAGCTGGGGAAGAAGGAAGTGGCGGATATTTACCGGCTGGCGTGGCAGGGGAAAATAAGGGGCAATAAAAACGAAAGCGCATCTGAACGGAGATGATAAAGAACTTCCTGTATAAAAATCCGTTTCCTGCACATCCTGTTCATAAAGGCTATGCGGCTGGTCTGCAGGCAGCCCGGCTGTCTCGGGCTGTCTGTGCTGTTTCAGCCGTGCAGGAAAAGTCCTGACAGAATAAAGAACAAGGAGGATGTGTAAATGCCGCTGTATTATGGAAATCTGGAGGAAGAGCTGCCCATCGGATTTGGCCTCAGCCTTGCCATGAATGAGCAGGCCATGAAACGGTTTTCCCAGATGGATGAAACGGAGAAATCCAGAGTGATTGAGGAAAGCCGCCATGTCAATTCCAAACGGGAAATGGAGCAGCTGGTCAACAGAATCGGGGAAGAAAATGTATCCTGTTTCTGAATTCCCTGATATTTTTAATTATAGCGCAGTTTTTTGCTGAAAGCTGCGCTTTTTTCAGATTTAAGCTTGCCTCAATTCTTGATATTGATCAAGAATGCGCATGATATTACTTGTATTTATTTGGTATTTTTTTGCAGAGAGTCTTTTTGAATCAACATTAGTAATTAACTTTTTTGCTTTAAATGTTGCAGATTCTTTTTTCTTTTGGCTATCATCAACTCTTTTGCCTATGTACACCTGCTCTATATCTTTACAAAACCAAACAAAATCATATTCCCTATCATTACAGTATTTTTGGGCATTTTTCAGGAATTCCGAATCATTCGGATTGCTATTGTATTCATCACAATCAAAACAATATATGACTTTGGACCTATTATTCGTAGAAGTAGAACTGTATTTTGAAATTAATGTTTTTATTTCCTTTTCTTTTTTTTTGTAATTTCCCTTTCCATTCATATATACAACGCTGAACTTAACCTGGGTTCGTTCATATTTATAAAAATGTTCCAATGTATCTTTAATATATATCCAATCTGAATTGCATTTCTTATTTGTCTCAACAACGAAAATCAATTGAAGTCCCATCATTCATCCTCCCCGCCTGAACCCAATATGCCAATAAAATCGATTGAATCTACATTAAATGGGGATCCCTCAATCATTCCGTTTCTGTAAAGATTGGATGGCGAATAGTTTCCGTTCTTTGTCCAGGGATAAATCTTATGATCTTCAGACAAAAAGTCAATTGATTTTTTATGCTGTTTCAGAACATCCATAGGACCAACATTATGGGTCGTAAAGCAAAGCTGTCCCTCTCCATATTCCATTAAATATTCCAGCAATGCACATAAATAAACGTCATGAAGATTTGAATCGAATTCATCAATAAATACAATCCCGCCACGAACCATTTCATTTAAATATGCAAATAATTTAATGAGTTTTTTTATACCAGTACTTTCAAATTCCGCATGAATATTATATGACTCATAAATCATCACCAGATCGCAGATCCAGAAATTATGGTTTTCTTTTTTGTCAATCTTAATATCCTTCAAATCTGATTTAAAAATATGCAGAAATTTATATAGTTTTTGGATAGTATTTTCGAAATGTCTGTACATTTTCTTTGATACAATATTCCTGGTATCTGAAATAACATTCAGGCAGTCATTATCCATGTCCAAAAAACTATCTATCAACAAGTTGATTTCGACTTTGTATTTTTCACTATCATCATAACATTCCAGAGAGTTTTGAGTAATAGAGTCCTTATAATCATCTGATTGATCTAAATATACATGTATTTTTTCACCAAAAACATAAAGCACACCTATGCTGCCCCAAAGTATATTTCTTTCTTTTTTTTGATGACCATTCAATGCTGGAACTAAAAACTTTTTATAAAACAATGCACACATAGAAGCAGTTGACAATAAATTCATCGTCTTCTTAAAAACAGCATCAGAAAGCCCATCCAGTTCTCTTTTTCCGTAAATAAATTTAATTTCTCCGTCAGACACCTCAAAAACAGTTTCCATAGATTCATTTTTTGAAGTTGCTTTTCTGGTTGCTAAACGTTCATAAGAAATAATATATTTCCCGGTTGCATCTCTTGATAACTTTACACTATATTGAAAAAGCATTGGTCTTTCTTCTGCTTTTACCATATAGTCAACCTCTATATATAATTCTTCTGTTTTTTTGTTAATAATTGCATCTAAATTTTTCTGTGCAATAGGATTGTTCAAATATTCCGGATTAATAAGGAGATTCTTTAATATTTCAACAGAAGTTACAATACCTGATTTTCCAGAACCATTCATACCATAAATTCCTTTTATATTATATTCTTGTGTTTCTGGATTCTTTGAAATGATTTTCTTATAAAAAGACAAAGAAACTAACTGATCTAATGTCTTTATTCCCTTAACAGAATAATTAAGCAAATATATATCTTTCACCTTTACATACCTCCTGTTCTTGTTCTTAATATACCACACTTTGAGCAAAAAATAAATACATATTGTATTAAATTATAATAATAGTTAAACTTGTATAATAATATGATGTTAGAGTCAAATCCTTTTGCCCCTAACATCATATTATTTCGCAATTCTAATATTTTATTCTCTCCGAAGCGCTTCAATAGGATTGAGTCTGGATGCTTTTACTGCCGGTACCATACCGAAAATGATTCCGATTACCATGGAAAATACAACAGCTATAATACAGGCGGGGATGCTGATGGCTACGGGTGTCTGCATGATTTTCGACATCATCCGGGCCAGGCCGATGCCGCTGATCACTCCTATGAGTCCGCCGAGGCAGGTCAGTACGGCCGCCTCGGTCAGGAACTGCCACAGGATGCGGCTGCGCCTTGCTCCGATGGCCTTTTTCAGGCCGATTTCCCGGGTCCGTTCCGTTACGGAGACCATCATGATATTCATAACGCCGATGCCGCCTACCAGCAGGGAAATGCCGGCAATCCATATGAGCTGGCTGCTTGTGGAGCTGGCCAGGGACTGGAGGTCGGTTGCCTGTTTCAGAAGGTCATCTGCCTGCCAGGCATACATGGTGTTGGTAATCTGAGTTTCGGTCAGCTTTTTAGCCACCGCATCGCCGGCTGTAGTCATATCATCGGTGGATGAGGCGTGAACTGCCACCCGCTGAGGTTCGTCGTAGCGGTACAGGATGGGCCAGCATCTGTCCGGTACAAAGATGGAACCGCCGGATGTATCGGCGTACATCATATAGTCGGTGTAGCTGTCAATCTGCAGCGATACGGCGGCGGATCTGGATACCACGCCGATTACGGTAAATGGTTCGCTGCATATCTCCACTGTCTGTCCGATGGGATTTGCTCCTTCAAACAGGCGGCTTGCGGTTCTGGTATCTACAACAGCCACCTTATGGTTGCCGGAAAAGTCCCGGTCCACAAAGTTTCGTCCGTAATTTACGGTATAACCGTTTACGGAGAAATAATGGGAGTCGATGGCGTACAGGTTTCCGCTGAATGAGGAATTTTTGTAAAATACACCGTTTACATACTGGCGCTGGCGGTAAAGGGAAGTTTCCTTAACTCCGTCCAGTTCATCCAGTGCCGCTCTCGTTTTTTCATCAATTACGGAAACACCCTCCGGCAGGGCGGAGTATTCCAGATCCACTTCGTTGCCGTCCTGAGTCAGCTTCACAGTAACCACATTGCTGCCGGCGCCGATCAGATTTTCCTTGATCTGCTCGTTGGTTCCCTTAATTGTGGATACGATCGTAATAATTGATGCAATACCGATAATAATGCCCAGCATGGTTAAAAATGACCTGAGCTTATGACTCCACACGCCCTGAAAGGACAGCGCAATATTTTCAATCATGGTCGTCCTGCTCCTCCTTAATATTCATATAATTCATCCGGTGTGGCTTCAATGGTACTGGCCCCATCGGCTAGATCTTTTCCGTAGGGGAAGGCAATATAGTCTTCCGGTGTTAATCCGCTGCGGATTTCCGTGTAGGCTCCGTACAGATCTTTGCCGGTCTGAACCGTGCGCTGCTTTAGAAGTCCGTCTTCTCCACGGACATATACCCAGTTTTTACCGTTATCCGTGCGGATAAAGGAATTTTCAAGATATAATGAAGAAACTCCTTCTGTCGGTGCCTGGTTCTGATATGTAATATCCACAGCATCATTTTCCACCAGACTGGCCGATTCATCCGCAAATACCCGGAACGGATAATAGGATACATTGGTATTGCCGTTGCTGGAGTAGGAGGAGGCACTGGTGGTGGGATAATCGGAAATTTCCACAATTTTGCCTTCACAGGATGTACCGGTTGTCCAGGAATTGATCTGGACGGTCTGGCCCACCTGAACGGTTCCCAGCTCCAGTTCGCTCAGTGCGCCGTTGATATAATAACCGCCTCCTGCGGAAATCTCAATTACCGGCTCACTGTTTTTAAATGCCTTATCGGGATTACGGAGCACTTTTACGGTTCCGTCGATGGTGCTGAGCACGGTGCCGTCGGTATTTTCCTTTTCTTTCTGTTTCAGATCCAGCTCTGCAATTTTTATGGAGACCTTAAGATCCTTGATTTCCTGTTCTTTTTCCGCTTTCATTGATGCCAGTTCCGATGCCGTATAATCAGAGCCGGATTCCTGATAATAGGGCTCCGGTATGGCGTCGTACTGCTGTATATTTTCCGGCAGATCGGCCCGGAAAAACTGCATCTGAAGATTTCCGCTGCTTTTATCCAGATGTATGCCCCAGCTGTCGGTTATCTGGCCGTTGAGTGCATTATTCTCGCGGATAATAAAAACAACGTAGGCTTCTTTGCGGGAGGATTCATCGGAAGAATCTTCTGAAGCAGGCTTTTCTGTTTCCGGAGCCGCCCCGGAAGGATTTTTAGCAGGAGTCTCTGTTTCCGGAGCCGTCCCGGAAGGACTTTTAGCAGGAGTCTCTGTCTCCGGAGCCGTCCCGGAAGTTTTTTTAGAAGAAACTTCTGTATCCGGGGCCGCCTCTGAGGGACTTTTAGAAGGAGCTTCTGTTTCTGAGCCCGTCCCGGAAGTTTTTTTAGAAGGAGCTTCTGTCTCCGGGGCCGTCTCTGAGGAGATTTTTCTTCCTTCACTGCCGGAGAAAATCAGGTCCAGCATTCCGGAGTCCAGGGTGTTATCCTCACTCCAGAGATAATAAAAAGGATCGGCCTTTGTTCCCGAGCCGCCCAGAAGCATGGGTGTTTTCTGCGGCGTATAGGTGACATGGGAAGAGGGGGTAATCAGAACGCTGGAATGCGGCTTCATTTTCCGGTATTTTGCAAGGTCATTCTCTGCGGTCGTCTTCTGAAGCTTTAATTTGTTCAGTTCGATCCGGGCTTTTTCCAGATCGATATCTGTGAGGGTAGTGTCGTAAGAGAGCAGTTTATCGCCCTTTTTCACGGACTGACCTTCCTTTACATATATTTTTTTCACAGTCTGGGTCTCGGTCAGAAGGATCTTCTGCATATTATCCATAGTGACCGTGCCGTAGGTCTGAGAACTTGTGGCGTAACTGTCCGTTTCGGCAAAAGAGGAAACGGGATAGACATTGACAGGTTTTTTCTGCGCGTTGCGGATCAGAACCAGACCGCCCCATACGGCGGCACAGGCCACAGCAAGAATCAGAACGGCACAAAGAAAACGTTTTGCTGTTTTATTCATGGAACCCACCTCCTGTCAGAATACCGTCGTGGATGTGCATAATTGTCCGGGCGTGTTCTGCCACGCTGTGGTCATGGGTAATCATAATAATGGTAGAGCCGTTGTCATGGAGCTGCCCGAATAATTCCATGATCTGCTGTCCTGATGCGGAATCCAGAGCGCCGGTGGGTTCATCGGCCAGCAGAAGGCGGGGCTGCCCCACAATGGCGCGGGCAATTGCCACACGCTGGCACTGACCGCCGGAAAGCTGATCGGGCCGGAATGTGATGCGGTCTTCCAGCCCCACGGTTTTCAGTGCCTCCCGGGCCCGCTCCCGGCGTTCTTCCTTTTTTATGCCCCGGTACAAAAGCGGAAGTGCCACATTATCAAGAGCATTCATGCTGGGCAGCAGATGAAATGACTGGAAAACGAAGCCCAGTTCCCGGTTTCTCACATCTGCCAGCTGGTTGTCGCTGCATTTTGTCATGTCTCTGCCGGCCAGAATATAGCTGCCGGAGGTGGGAACGTCGAGACAACCAATCAGATTCATAAGGGTCGTTTTCCCTGAACCGGACGGCCCCATGATAGCCAGGTAATCATTTTCCATGACCTGAAGATCAATGTGCTTTAGAATCTGCGAAGTGGATCTGCCGACAGGGTATTCCTTGCAGATATCATGCATTTCAAGAATCATCACATACCTCCCCCGTTTGAATCAGAAGATTCGTCCGCAGCACTCCCGGCACCGTTCATGCTGCTGTCAGCGCCGTTTCCGTTCATATTTTCCATGGGCTGAGAGCTATTATTGAAGGAATTTTCATCATAGGCGACACAGGTCATGCCCGCCTGAAGGCTGTCATCGGGAAAAGAGATATAATCTTCAGCAGCCAGTCCGTCCGTTACGGTCCAGGTATCCGCCTCTTCACTGTATTCGCCCAGGGTGATGCTGCGTTTCTCAAGAAGCTTTTTATCGTTCTGCGCCCATACCCAGGGCGAACTGTCAGCATCGCTGATATAAACCGCCGGGAGCTGGATTGCGCCGGAATCATCCTGATTTTCCTGTCCGTGATCCGGCTCGATATATACATGCTGGCCCAGCATCAGATCCTTATCGTCGTCCAGCTTTATGTAAAATGGATATTTGCTGGAGGTGGTGGTGGAATCGGCAGCTCCGGGGCCGTAAATGTAATCGCTGCTGCCGATTTGCTCCGGGCTCTCCCAGTCAATGGAGGAAATGGTGCCGTGCCATATGGTGTCGTCCACGCGGGATCTGAGAAGCACGGGAGTTCCTTCCGCCAGAGCCTGTGCATTGGTTTCATTAACATATCCCTTGACCCGGTAACTGCCTGTTTCCACAATTGTCATGTAGGGAAGGGGATTGCCGGAGCTGTCAGAAGCTCCATCTTCATTGACCGACTGAATCTGTCCGTTGACCGGAGATTTTACTTCCAGATTTTTCAGGCTTTTTTTCAGCTTCTGAACTTCTTTTTCTTTGGAGGAAATATTGTATTCTGCTTCCAGAATGGCCGTATCCGCCTCCTGAATTTCCAGCGTCCAGGAAAGCTTCTGATCCTGACCGGCAGAAGCCCGTTCCTTTTCCAGAGAAGCTTTTTCCTGCTTCTGCGAATCCAGAGTGTTTTTCAGCTGATCCAGCTCCAGCTGGGCCTTTTCCAGATCGAGCTGAGTCTGTTCCATATCATATGTAAATAAAATCTGCCCCTTTTTCACTGTATCGCCGGCCTTAACATTAACTTTTGAAACAGCCTGTTCGTTATTTTTTGTGATTTTTGTCTCACTTTTGGGGCTGACAACACCTGCAAAACGATCCGCGATACCGGTTGAACCGATTCCGCAGATCATGGAAACGGACTGTACGGAGGCTTCTCCGTCTACCTTCGGACTGCATCCGAACAGCAGGGAAGCTGCCGTCAGCAGAGATAAAAATACAATACTTTTTTTCATATACGTCTCCTTTTGATTGATAATGATCATGCAACTGTCTGCCGGATATTCATGTTGGTCCTGCTGCAGGCAGAACAGTCATCTGAATTGATTATACAGACAGAATCTTAATAACCTGCTAATAAGTAATTAAGATTTTTTTAAGAATAAGTGACAGTTGTTCGATCAAAAGAAGCACTGATTCATAACAGGTGTTGCATAGTTGTGTGATATTTAATATTGACAATACACTATATGATTACATGAAAGCCAACCCGGGAGGCAGCGCAGTAACGCACAACCGCTTGATTCGCTTTCAGAATCTTCTGGAGAAAATATTTTTATATAGAGAAAGAATAACCTAAATTTGAGGATACAAAGGAAGGGGAAGCATAGATATGTGCATTTCCCCATGCAGTTCAGAATTTCATTTGCCGGGAGCGAGAAATCTGTGGCGGCAGGATGAGTGTGGTATCCTGTAAAGGGGACCGTCGACAAACGCCGGCACTTGATTTTTCAAGCGTCAGCGCAGAAAAATCTTAGTACCGCTGCGTTTGTCGCAGAGCGAGAGCGCGTCCCCGTACAGGATACCACACTCATCCTGCCTCAAAACCTTTCTCCCGGCCGAAATCTGAACTGCACCTTCCACGCTTTTTTGTTAATTTCACCCATTTTCCTGCAGTTTGTTGCTTTTTTCGTTTTTTTCATGGTATAATCAGATTGTATTTTTGGTTTGCGTACTTTGGACAGGGGACGCGGCTGAGGCTGACAGCTTCCTTTCCAGAGTATTTTTTTACGCAGCTGTCCATCAGGATGGGGGATGGGGAAGGCTGCTTTGGGACAGTCTGCCGTATGATCCCGGCAGGACTGTTACTTTCAGTTAAAGGAGAAGAGGCACATGAGCAGAGAAAAAATATGGATTGCGGGAGCTGATGGCAGGCTGGGACATGCCATTTATGAGATTCTGGACAGAATCAGTGAATACACGGTACTGACGACGGACCGGGATGTGGATGTGACTGATCTGGAGCAGGTGATGGAGTACGCAGCGATCAATCGTCCCGATTTTGTGGTGAACTGTGTTGGTCTGACCGATCCTGCCTTCTGTGAGCAGAATATGATCGAGGCATACAGAATCAATGCGCTGGGCGCAAGAAATCTGGCGGCGGCTTCCAGAAGAATCGGTGCGGCAATTGTTCAGATTTCCACGGATGATGTCTTCAGCGGGGAGAATAAGGGACTGCTGACGGAGTTTGATGCGCCGGATCCGGTTACCGTATATGGAAAGTCGAAACTGGCCGGTGAAAATTTTGTCAGGGAGCTGAATCCGAAGCATGTGATTATCCGTACTTCATGGTTGTACGGCTTTGGTGAGAGCGATTTTGTAACAAAGGTAATCAACAAGGCAAAAGCGGGTGAGAAGATTACGGTTGCCATGGACCAGATCAGTTCTCCCACCAGCGCAAGAGAATTGTCGCGTTTTGTAAGAAAGCTGATCAAATCGCAGGAATTCGGTATTTTCCATGCATCCTGCGAGGGAGAATGCAGCAGAGTTGATTTTGTAAAAACAATTCTGAAAATGGAAGGGATTGACTGTCCGGTAGAAGGTGTTCTGCAGAGTGACAGTACCTCTCCCATACTCCGCCCCTGCTATACCCGTCTGGAGAATCTGATGATGAAGATGACCGGAATCTACAGTATGATGCCCTGGGAAGATGCTTTGAAGGAATATATGGAGGATAGAAGAAAATCATGAGTAATATAAAAGAGAAGAAGAGAATCGGCCTTACAGGCAAGATCTTTATCGGACTGATTCTGGGTGCGGTTACGGGTGTTTTTTTCCACTACCTGATTCCCTCCGGCTATGTCCGCGACACAGTTTTTGTAGAAGGTATTTTTTATGTCATCGGTCAGGGCTTCCTGCGTCTTATGCAGATGCTGGTGGTGCCGCTGGTATTCTGTTCTCTGGTCTGCGGCAGTTCCGCCATCGGTGATACGGCGACGCTGGGTAAGGTCGGTGTAAAAACGCTGGTTTTTTATCTGGTTACAACGGCCATTGCCATCACGCTGGCCATCGGTGTGGGCAATGTGATCAATCCCGGTATCGGACTGGATGTAAGCAATATTGAAACCAGTGAGGTTGCCATTGCCGAAAGCACCAGCTTTGCCGATACGCTGCTGAACATTATTCCCAAAAATCCCATCGGTGCGCTGGCCAACGGTGATATGCTGCCGATCATCCTGTTTGCGATTATTGTAGGTATTATTCTTGCCAAGCTGGGCAGCAAAGTGGAGACGGTTTCCAATTTCTTTGCCCAGTTCAACGATATCATGATGGAAATGACCACCATGGTTATGTATGTGGCACCGGTTGGTGTGTTCTGCCTGATTGCAAGAACATTTGCAGGTATCGGTTTCAGTGCATTCCTGCCGCTGCTGAAATACATGCTCGGCGTTCTGCTGGCGCTGCTGCTCCACTGCTTCGGCACTTATATGCTGATGCTGAAGGGCTTTACCGGTCTGAATCCTGTCCGGTTTATTAAGAAATTTTTCCCGGTGATGGCATTTGCATTCTCCACGGCAACCTCCAATGCAACGATTCCACTGTCTGTTGATACACTGGAACGTGAAATGGGTGTTTCCAGAAAGATTTCTTCTTTTACCGTACCTCTGGGAGCAACCATCAACATGGACGGTACTGCCATCATGCAGGGTGTAGCCGTTGTATTTGCATCCCAGGCTTATGGAATTGATCTGGGACTGAGCGGTTATCTGACCGTAATCGCCACTGCCACTCTGGCGTCCATCGGTACGGCAGGTGTACCCGGCGTCGGTCTGATCACGCTGTCCATGGTATTTACATCGGTTGGCCTGCCGGTGGAGGCAATCGCCCTGATCATGGGTATCGACCGTATTCTGGATATGACCAGAACTGCGGTCAATATCACCGGTGATGCCGTATGTACCACAATTGTGGCAAAACAGAACGGCGCGCTGAATAAGGATGTATTTTATAAGGACAAAGTGAAACGTTAATAATCCACTTCCATCAGACACAGACCCTGAGCCGGTGCCGTAGGTCCTGCCAGGCGTCTGTCTTTTGCTTCCATGATTTCAATCACCTGTTCCGGTTCCATGGCGCCTCTTCCTACTTCCAGCAGGGTGCCCACCAGTATCCGCACCATGTTGTACAGGAATCCGGTGCCGTGGAAGGTAAAATAAATGTAGCCCCGTTTGCCGGTGATTTCAATCTTATCCACGATGCGGACCGTGGATTTCTTCATGCGGGGATTGGAACAAAAGCTGGCATAATCATGCTGTCCCTGCAGATATTCTGCGGCTTTCTGCATCCGTTTGATGTCGGGGACAAAATCCAGTCTCGTAATATAGCGCCGGTCGAAAACGGTTTTCACCGGCCCTGCAAAGCAGGTATAGCGGTAGGTCTTCCCCACTGCATTGTAGCGGGCATGGAAACGGGGAGAAGCCTCCCGCACTTCATTGACCGCAATGTCATCCGGCAGATAGCGGTTCATATAATCCCGGATTTCCTCCGGTGTCATATCCACATCCAGAACAAGATTGGCCACCATGCCCCGGGCATGGACACCGGCATCGGTCCTGCCGGCACCGATCAGTTTAATATCTTCCATTTTTATTTTTTCATCACACATACGGAAAATAACCGTTTCCAGCTTTCCCTGGATCGTATCCCTGTCCGGCTGGTGCTCCCAGCCGTAATAGCGGGTTCCGTCATAGCTGATGATCATTTTGTAATTTTTCTCCATCGCAGAATCTCCTGTGAACTGTATTCTATATTTTATATTGAAAACTGCTGCAGCAGTTTTATCGTATCATGTTCCGGGGAGGAATGCCAGCGAAAAAAGAAGAAAACAGCAGCCTGAATATGCAGTTTTTTTTCCTGAGATGTGTTAGAATGGAAGAAAAGGGACTGGGATAAGCAGTCCCGGATAAAGTAGATTGGGGTAAAACAGGCGGTGAATGGATGAAAAAATACAAAAACCTGAAGGAGATGGAGATTTTTCACGGAGTCAGGCCGGAGACGATGGAGGAAATGCAGAGTCTTGGCAGGGTGGTGACCATGAAAAAAGGGACTGTATGCTATCGAGCTTCTGATAAACAGGACAATATTTTTATTCTGATGGACGGGCAGGCGATTATTTATACCCTGACCCGCTGCGGCAACCGGAAGATCATTTTCGTACACGGCGGCGGGGAGCTGCTCAATGAAAGTATTATCGCGGTGGACCGGACAACGGTATTCTGTGATCTGATCCGGGACAGCAAAGTATTTGTAGTCCGGAATCAGCAGTTCTGCCGGTTGATGGAGCAGGATTTTACACTGGTCAGAGCAGTCATGCGCATACAGGAACGGAAGCTCTGGCGCACCAGCCATCAGCTGAAAAATACACCGGGGAGTATCTATCTGGAGCGGAAACTGGCGGCCAAATTGTGGAAACTGGCAAGAGATTTCGGCGTGCCGGCGGATAATGCAAAGGTTCGCATTGATGTAAGTCTGAGTATTACGTTTCTGGCCGATTTTCTGGGAGCACCCAGAGAGACAACCTCCAGAATATGCAGGAATCTTGTGGAAAAAGGGTTGATCGAGATGGACAAAAAGACGATCATCGTGGATAACATGGACTGTCTGGCCCGGTTTTACAAAAACCACTGCGGAGAGGAATGCTTCTGCAAGCGATGGGCTTATACCTGATAAAAATAAGCAATGATCCGCAGGATCGTGATTGCCATACCGAGGGAAATCCACCCGGAGCAGCATGCCGACCTGATTCGGGACTACTGCAGTCGCCAGGTACGATTTCAAAAAATAAAAAATTTAAAGATTGTGAAACCGAAATCTTGCATATACTATTTGCAGACAGTATAATAGGTGCAGAAGAGCAGTTTCAGAAAACGAAAAAATTTCAACTTTTGAAAGCGGGTGGCTATATGAAAACAATTACGAGAACAAAATATCTCAATCGGATCATTGAACTGAACGGTACTCCCGACATCAAGATTATTACAGGCATTCGTCGTTCCGGTAAATCAAAATTGATGCAGGCATATATCGAGTATCTGAAAAGTCATTTTGAAAATATCAACATCATCTTCATTGACTTCATGGATCTGGCGTATGAAGAAATTAAGGAATACCATGCATTACACGCTTATATAGAAGATCATTATCAAGCCGGGAAAACCAACTATCTTTTTGTGGATGAGGTTCAGATGTGTCCCAGGTTTGAGCTGGCAATCAACAGCCTTTACTCGAAGGGCAAATATGACATCTATGTGACCGGCTCCAATGCTTTTTTACTGAGTGCAGATCTGGCAACCCTTTTTACCGGACGCTACATCGAGATTCATGTATTTCCGTTTAGTTTCCAGGAGTATTGTCAGTATTATGATGGTGTCAGCGATAAAGATAAACTCTTTGATGAATACTCTATAAAAGGCGGTTTGTCTGGCTCTTATGCTTACAGAACGGAGAAAGACCGAACCAATTATATCAAAGAGGTTTATGAAACCATTGTGACAAGAGATCTTGTACAGAAATATTCTCTGCCTGATACTCTGGTTTTGCAGCGTCTGAGTGAGTTCCTTATGGATAATATCAGCAACCTGACATCTCCCAATAAGGTCAGTAAGCTGCTGACAGCGAACGACACCCCAACAAACCATGTAACGATTGGCAGATACATTAAATATCTGTGTAATGCATTCGTGTTTTATGATGTTAAGCGTTATGATATTCGAGGGAAAAAATATCTGGAAAAGTCTGAAAAGTTTTACCTCTGCGACAGTGGCATTCGTTATGCAATCCTCGGAAGCAGAAATATGGATTACGGCAGGGTTTATGAAAATATGGTTTGTATCGAGCTGCTCCGCCGTGGATACGATGTTTATGTGGGAAAGCTGTATCAGAAAGAAATTGACTTTGTCGCACAAAGGGGCAGCGAGAAAATCTATATTCAGGTGAGTGACAACATTTCCGGGCAGGAGACTTTTGAACGGGAAGTATCTCCATTGCTTCAGATTCGGGATGCTTATCCGAAGATGGTCATCGCCCGAACCCGGCATCCGAAGTATAGCCATGAAGGAATTGAAATTTACGATATATCGGATTGGCTGTTGCTGGAATAAAAAGTCAGAATTTTATAATAAAAAACATTTTGACTGCCTGTACAAAAAGACGATCATCGTGGATAACATGGACTGTCTGGCCTGGTTTTACAAAAACCACTGTGGAGAGGAATGCTTCTGCGGGAAGGGGCAGGACGCATTCACAGAGCATAAAAGATAAAGATAACTGAAAGAAAGGCTGGTGACAGATATGGCGAGGACTCCGGGAATCGGAATTCAGGATTTTGGGAAAATCATTACAAGCAATAATTTTTACGTGGATAAAACCGGTTTTATCAAAGAATGGTGGGAGACACAGGATGAAGTCACTCTGATTACACGTCCCCGGCGTTTTGGAAAAACCCTGACGGTCAATATGGTGGAGCGTTTCTTTTCCGTGAAATATGCAGGGCGCGGCGAAGTGTTCTGCGGTCTGGAGATTTTTCAGGAGGAATCCTTTCGGAAGCTTCAGGGGACATTTCCCGTGATTTTTCTGAGCTTTGCCGAGATTAAAGAAGGTACCTATGCTGAAACAAGAAAGAAGATCTGTCAGCTGATTACCATGCTGTACGACCAGTACCGTTTTCTGCTTCAGGGGGATTTTCTCAGTGACAAGGAAAGAGAATTTTTTCTTGGTGTTTCCGCTGAGATGGAAGATTATATGGCTTCCTTATCAATCAAGATGCTGGCCGGATTTCTGGCCCGGTATTACGGGAAAAAAGTAATCATTCTTCTGGATGAGTATGATACGCCCATGCAGGAAGCATATACCCACGGCTACTGGGAACAGCTGGTCATGTTTACAAGAAGTCTGTTCAATTCTACGTTTAAGACAAATCCCTATCTGGAACGTGCGATTATGACCGGAATTACGCGGGTCAGTAAAGAATCGGTTTTTTCTGATCTGAACAATCTGGAGGTGGTCACAACCACGTCCTGCAAATATGAAACATCATTTGGTTTCACGGAAGAAGAAGTTTTTGCGGCACTGGATGAGTATGGACTTTCCGACAGAAAGCAGAATGTGAAGGAGTGGTATGACGGCTTCACCTTCGGCACGGCGGAAGATATCTATAATCCGTGGTCAATCCTGAATTATCTGGAAAAACAGCGGTTTGCCGCGTACTGGGCCAATACCAGCAGCAACAGTCTGGTGGGGAAACTGATCCGTGAAGGAAGTGCCGATATGAAGATCTGGATGGAAGATCTGATGGATGGAAAGTCGATCACTGCTCAGATAGACGAGCAGATTGTATACGATCAGCTGGATGAAAGAGAAGATTCCATCTGGAGTCTGCTGCTGGCCAGCGGCTATCTGAAAATAAAACATTATCATATTGTAACGGCAGAGGATATGAAAAACGGCGGTATGGGCTGCGGGGCGGAAGAAGGTGACCAGATTTATGAACTGGTGCTGACCAATCGTGAAGTGAAGGTGATGTTCCGGAATATGATTCGCGGATGGTTTAAAAACTCTTCTTCGAAGTATAATGATTTTATCAGGGCATTGCTGAAAAATGATCTGAAAGCCATGAATGCATATATGAATCGCGTGGCTCTGACAACATTCAGCTTTTTTGACAGTGGAAACAGGCCTTCTGAGCAGACGGAACCGGAGCGGTTCTATCATGGATTTGCGCTGGGGCTGATGGTGGAACTGTCCGGGCGCTATGCGCTTACTTCAAATCGTGAAAGCGGATTTGGCCGGTATGATGTGATGCTGGAGCCGTTAAATGCATCTGATGATGCCATAATTATGGAGTTTAAAGTGTTCGACCCGACCGAGGAAAAAACACTGGAAGATACTGTGCGAAAAGCACATGAACAGATTGAAAATAGAAAATATGCTGCTGCTCTGCTTGCAAAAGGCGTGCCGGAAGAACACATCCGCAGCTATGGATTTGCGTTTCAGGGGAAAACGGTGCTGATCGGGTAAGCAGATATTCGTAATTTTTCTGATTCCGTGAGATTGCTCACGGAATTTTTTTGCGCTTTCTGATACTATGAAATCACGGAAACACTATCATGTTATTACAAAGGAGGGGCGCAACTATATGGGTTATGCAATGACAAGAGAAAATATGAATACGGTTTTTGCTTCCATGAGCGATGCGTATGATATTTTCGCACCAAAGGTATTTGAAGGAGAAGGGTGTTTTTCCGATCAGGACAGTATCCGCTACGGAAAGGTTTCTTCTCTGGATGAAATTGAGTCTGAACGGAAAAGTGAATATTCATTCAAAGAAGTGCTGCTGGCAGTGCAGGAAAATCTGTTTTATTTTACGGAGGATCAGGTAACAGTTCCGAAGATTACTGATAAGGGAATCCTGATTTTCCTCAGAAGCTGTGATCTGGCTGCGGTGAAGCGTCTGGATCAGATCTATCTGAACAACGGGCCGGAGGATTTTTACTATAAGCGGCTGCGTGAAAAGGCAAAATTCATCCTGATGGGATGTCAGGAGAGCTGCAGCTCGGGATTCTGTGTCAGCATGGGAACGAATCAGGCGGATAATTATGATCTGTATCTGAAATGGGACGGTAATCATGTTTTTGCAGATTGCAGGGATGAGGCGCTTGCCGGGTATTTTGCCGGTGCGCAGGAGAAAGGATTGGCTGAAACTGCCGAGGTGAAGCCGGATTATGTGACAGAGAACCGGGAAAAGGTGACTTTGCCGAAAAATCTGTCTGCTGATACCTTCAAAAATCCCATCTGGGAAGAGTACGGCAGCCGCTGTATCGGCTGCGGCCGCTGCAATTTTGTCTGTCCCACATGTACCTGTTTTACCATGCAGGACATCTATTATCAGGAAAATGCAAAAATGGGAGAGCGCCGCAGAGTCTGGGCTTCCTGCCAGGTGGACGGCTACACCGATATGGCAGGAGGACATGCTTTCCGCAAATCACAGGGAGAACGCATGCGCTTCAAAGTGATGCATAAGATTTACGATTTTGAAAAACGTTTCGGCTATCCCATGTGCGTGGGCTGCGGCCGCTGCGATGATGTCTGTCCCGAATATATTTCCTACGCAAACTGCGTAAACCGTCTGGCAAAGGAGGAACAGTGATATGGATGCAGGAATGAATGCCGGAATGAACGCCGATATGAATGCTTATGTACCGTTTTTATCAGAAATTAAAAAGGTCATCCGCCATACGGAGATTGAATATACCTTCCGCATGGAGTATACCGGCGATGTGAAGCCGGGACAGTTTTTTGAGGTTTCCATTCCCAGATACGGGGAAGCGCCCATTTCCGTCAGCGGAATCGGAGAGAACACGATTGATCTGACCATCCGGCGCGTGGGAAAGGTAACCAATGAGATTTTTGAAAATTACGAAGGTGACAGCCTGTATCTGCGCGGCCCCTACGGAAACGGATTTGATATCGGAAATTATCAGGGGAAAGAACTGGTGGTGATCGCCGGAGGAACGGGACTCTCGCCGGTAAAAGGTGTTGTGGATCATTTTGCTGCCCATCCGGAAGAAGCGGAAAAGGTGACCCTGATTGCCGGTTTTAAATCCCCTGCTGACGTGCTGTTCAAGGCGGATTTTGAAAACTGGAAACAGACCATCAATGTGATTCAGACGGTGGACAGCGCAGATGAAGGTTATAGCGGGAACATCGGTCTGGTAACGAAATACATACCTGACCTGCCCCTTGAAAATCCGGAAAATGCCGTATTTATCGTGGTGGGACCGCCTGTGATGATGAAATTTGCAGTGGCTGAGGTTTTAAAACGCGGCATCAAGGAAGAAAATATCTGGATTTCCAATGAGCGGAAGATGTGCTGCGGTATCGGCAAATGCGGTCACTGCAAGATCGGCGAAACTTACATCTGCCTGGACGGGCCGGTGTTTAACTATACAGACGGACAAAATCTGATCGATTAAGGAGGGAGCACCATGGCACTTGATATCAATACAAAAAAAGCAAAGAAAAATGCATATCGTATATCGAAGGAACGGGGCATCGGCGCCTCCCGTATCCGTGTACCCGGCGGGTATCTGAAAGCCGAGGTTCTGGGCATGGTACAGGAAATTTCCGAAAAATACGGCAACGGCGTTGTTCACCTGACCACCCGTCAGGGATTTGAGATTGAGGGAATCCGTCTGGAAGACATGGATGAAATCAATGAAAAGCTGCAGCCCATCATCGAGGCGCTGGAGATCAACCAGTCCGATCCCAACACGGGCTATCCCTCCTCCGGAACCAGAAATGTAACCGCATGCATCGGAAACAATGTCTGTCCCTTTGCCAATTACAACACCTCGGAATTTGCAAAACGGATGGAAAAAGCCATTTTCCCCAATGACCTGCATTTTAAGGTGGCATTTACCGGCTGTCCCAACGACTGCGGCAAGGTGCGTATGCACGACTTCGGCATCATCGGCATGACCATGCCCCAGTACGACCCGTCCCGCTGCGTCAGCTGCGAAGCCTGCATCAAGGGCTGCAAAGGCCTGTCCGTCAACGCCCTGCGCATGGAAAACTACAAAGTGGTCCGTGATACGGAAAAATGCATCGGCTGCGGTGTCTGCATAACAAAATGTCCCACCCGCGCATGGACCAGAAGCAAAAAGAAATACTACAAGCTGACCATCATGGGCAGAACCGGCAAGAAAAATCCCCGTCTGGGCGAAGACTTTCTGATCTGGGCAGACGAGGACAACATCGTAAAAATCGTGCTGAACACTTATCGTTTTGTAAAAGAGTACATCAATCCCAAGGCTCCGGGCGGAAAAGAGCACATCGGATATATTATTGACCGGGTGGGATTTGAAGAATTCAAAAAATGGGCTCTGGACGGCGTGGAACTGCTGCCGGAAACCATCGTAAAAGAATGCGTGTACTGGAGCGGAATCCATTTTGACCGGTAGGTGAATTTTACAGTTCGGACTTCGGGGGCCGGGAAAGGGGATACTGAGGCAGACTGACTGTGATGTCCTGTACAGGGACGCGCTCTCGCTCTGTGACAAACGCAGCGGATGCTAAACTCGCGAACCGTCTTTTCAGACGGCTCGCTTGTTAAGCACCGGCGTTTGTCAACGGTCCCCTTTACAGGACATCACAGTCAGTCTGCCGCCGCAGTTTCCTCATTATCCGGCGGATGAAGGTCGGAACTGTAAATGGGGATTATGCCTTCAAAGACATAGAAAAATTCACACCCTCATAAAAAGGGCAGATTAATACAGTCTGGTGTACTAATACGGTTCGGTATAATTGAATAAAGTCCGAACCGCAGTTCCGGTCTTTTTCACCATTTTCATAATGATAAAGCTGCCGGTTTTGTCAAAGCCGCGATCATAAAGCAGAAGTTTGTCGCCGGCTGTATTCAGTGAACCACAGAGTTCTCCTTTACTGCTGTAAATTGATTTTTTATCAGATCCGTCAAGTTTTATTCTCCTGATTTTGAATGTGTAGTCGGTGCTGACGGGTTCTTCATAGTAGATGTAGG
>JALFLM010000055.1 GCA_022774705.1 Lachnospiraceae bacterium
AACATCGGTAACCCCATCCTTTGTGATTCCGATCCGCGTTACCGCTTCCCCGCCGCTTTGCTGGAGGGAAAAGTGGATTTCCACTGCAGGCGGAAGGGACAGGCCCTGTATGCGCAAGGTCTGGCCGTAATTGTACTGCCAGAGACCGGAAACCGTTTTATATGTATTTTTTCCGCTTTCGAAATTTACAATAATCATTTATTATTCACCTCTATCGCGATACTGATACCGAATCCTATCTGCGCGGCTGCTCCGAATGTAACTGTGTAATCGCTTCCTTCTACCAATGTCCCATTAGGCAATTTGGGGTGATCTGTTAAGTCTTCTAAGTCGTCATAGAAAGTACAATACGCTCCTGCGACGAAATAGCATTCTGTAGGTAACACGATATCCAAATTACTAATAGTATTTACACCGCTAGTTAATTCGACTTCTACCACTTTTACTACGGTCGCTTTATTAGTATCCGTATTCAACGTTGCAAATACTAAGTTACGTGTTCCAGCTGTGAAAGTTTTAATTTTAATTTCCCTTACAGTCCCCGCAGGGATTGGCTTGTTTATCAGGAAATTCTGGGAGCTGCCAATTGTAATAGTTGCGTTTTCCACCGTGTAATCATACGGATACGCGTATGTTCCAGAATCTCCTGATCCACCTGGATCAGGGTTGTTGCCGCCCCACCATGCGCCAGCGTACGAATAGTCCAGAGAAGGGTTGAGGATAATGCCGATGGATTTACAAATCTCCTGAAAAATAATTACATGCCCTGTATCGTTAGGGTGCAACCCATCAGATAGCGTACTATCTATTGTTATATTTTTGCGATCACATGCTTCAGCATATCGTTCATATAAGGATATGAACGGTGCAGTCCCATATATTTTGGAGATTAACACATCGTTTATATCACGCGTGCTTTTTGGATAACCCGCATCATCTGTAGCGGATGCCGGCGCGCATCCCACAACCAGAATATCTGCACATTTTTCTTTTAGCTGTGAAACATAAGATACAATATTATTTTTGTAAGCATTGAAAAGTTCTTCTGTATCACGGTTATTTGTACCGGTTAACCATATTAATAAATCACTTTTTGCGAGTACATTAAGTGCATTTGTAACCTGCAAAGAGGCTACTGACCCATAGTACCCCAATACAGTACATGGTATACCATATGTTTCCGAGATATAGCGTTTAAAAAGATTCGCCCAACAATATCCATCCGGATTTGATTGTGCACTGCCATATCCGCTTCCGCCATATCCATTGGTAATCGAGTCTCCAAGTAATACAATTCTGGCATATGCGCTAGATATGATCTTCTGTCCTATTTTTTTAACATCGAAACCATTATCCTCAGAAGAACCACCATATTTTCCGCCACTCACCCATGCAGAATCGTTGTAATAGTACCAATCACACGCCGTATACCCTTCTTCTGCTCCCGTATATAAATAAATCTTTGTTGTATCTGTCATTTCCGCAACAGTAGAAACAGGTTCTGGCGCACCACTTTTCCAGTTCGCAATCATCTCAGAAAGCTGACTAACTTGTGCTCTGACTGCTTCCCCGGCGTTGTTATAGATTGTCCCGTCCGCACCAACCCGAATATCCTGCAGCTCCGCATCCCCTGTGGTACTGCCTTCTTCCAGTTTAGCCAGATTGTCAATCCTCTTATTGGCCAGATCAATATTTTCTCTGGCCACAAGATCAACACTTCCTGCCTTCCCATCCGCATAACATTGATGGATTGCGTCATGGATAGCCTGTCTTACATCTTTTCCATATACTGCTGACAGCAGCTGTTTCAATAAATTCTGTATATCAGCCATTATTCTGCTACGCCTCCTTCCAATTGACTTACTCTCTCAACCAGTGCATTATACGTTGTTTTATCTACATACATTTCTGATACCTCTTCTACAGTCATATATCCGGAATCATTCTCAAGATCACTCACCTTCGCAGGCATATCCGGTATCTCCTCTTTCATAGCGTACCCTGACAGATCGATCGTTTCTGATAACTTGTCCCAGCCTGAATCTGTCCAGGCATAATTGGCTCCGGTATCAAGCAGGTTATAGGTATCCCCAACTTCCATATCTGAGAAAGGTAATGCTTCATAATTTTCCACGCTTCCCTTGAACCGGTAAACTGCAGATATCTTATTGGCAATCTCTTTTTGGAAAGTTTTAAATGTATTTATTTCTACATAGCCTTCCTCAACTTCCGTTGTCGTCACGTATCCGGAATCGTTCTCCAGATCACTCGTTTTTTCCGGGACTGCAGGTATCTCCTCTTTCATAGCGTACCCTGATAGATCGATCGTCTCCGAAAGCTTGTCCCAGCCTGAATCTGTCCAGGCATAATTTGCTCCGGTATCAAGCAGGTTATAAGTATCCCCGACTTTCCGGTTTACTGCAGGTAATGCCTCATAGCTGGCCACACTACCTTTAAATCGATAAACAGAAGATATCTTACTGCTTACCTCTTTTTTGTAAGCTTCAAATTCACTGTTTTTCACGTAATCCGATGGAATCTGCGCAATAATCTGTTCTACTTCATTTACAGCGTTATTGGCCTGATTTGCGCTGTTCTGCGCAGTTTGAGCAGATGACTGTACAACCGATACATTGTTTTGCGCTGTTTTCATTCCTGATAGCTGTTTTTCTGTCATGGTTGTGAATGTAACACCAAATGTATATTCCGTCTGGTCCGGATTTACCAGATCCAGAACAATCTTTGAACATAAAAACAATCGATCAATTCCATGCGGAATTGATATGACACGCACCAGGTCACCAAGTCTGATTCGCTCTGTATCGACATCGATCAGATGTAGATCAACAGCCTTTATGGTCAGTGACACGGCCATTTCTATTCCTGATTTCAGGAATGCACGTCCCTTTGTCAGAAGGTTTTCCGGAAGTGTCACATCATCCCACTCCTGAACCTTCCAGATACGTCCAAATAAAGCAATTGCTTCTGCATCTTCGATATAGTCTTTTCCGCCGTTCACGCTGCTGATTGTCAGCCTGCCCGCTGAATTGCCTTCTTCATTCTGCTGCTCAGCTCCCAACGGTATCAGGCAAGTAAATATATTTTCTGCGTTGATATATTCCGAGATATCCAGCAGATTCAAACCGAACTGAATGGTCTGGCTACTTATTCTTCCATAATCGCTTATGTAATCAATATAACGTTTACCTCCAGACAGACGGGTTCTGATATATCCTCCATGGGTATTAATCAATTTTCCGTTTATTGCATCCCATGTACTGGAGTAGCCGCTGTCACTGCGGTTAATATACTGATTGGAATCTGTAACTGTGATTTCACCTACATTAAACTGTTTTTCCTGTTCCACCTGCGAATTATGGTTCATAATAAACTGTGTAAATAATTCCGGAATATCACCCTGAAATGAATAAGGACGCTGTACAGAGTCGATCAGAAAAGCCAGATCACCTTCACAATAGGTATTCTTTCTTTTATAGAAATCCTTTTCATCATGCAGAACACGCCCCCGGAAAATCTCTTCCTGATCCTGATACACCGTAATAATGCTTTTCAATTTATGAATCTGATCATACATGGCGTTATTTGGCGGCAGTGTGAATTCCAGACATCCGGCTTTATTCAGTTCCATCGACAGCTTCGGACTGATAACTCCATATCCCTCATTTGACAGATCCGGTGCATACAGAATTTTACCGTTTATATGCATTATATACATCTACAGACGCCCTCCTCTGTAGTCGATACTGACTGTTCCATTTCCAGTGAAAGTCAGCACGCTGGTTCCGCTATTGATGGCAATATTTACAACCTGCGTTGTTCCATCCGGAATACTGTATGTATTTCCGTTATAAGCAACCTGCAGGCCGGATCCATCATCCGAATGGACAATGAATCGGGGAATCACCTTTTTTCTGCTGCCAATCACAGTAAAATCAAGTGTCCCGTCAACTCTGAGTTCGGAATACTCACGTATCACACCAGTTTCAAAATTGAAACTGTCCCATTCCCAGTTCTCCAGACTGCTGAACATTTCCATTTTGTAGGGTTCAACCTCAGCATCTACCACAATTGTCGAGTACTTTTCTGATGATTTCCATTCATTTACAAATACTCTTCCAAAATAATAGTGCTCTGTATCCTCATCCAGAATTATCATCATCTCCTGACCATGAAGATAATCTAAAATCTCAGAGTATAAAACCGGCCACTTTTTTCTGGCCGCTGTTGTTATAAATATAAATTCCATGGATCGTGTCTCATATTTAACATCACCTGATAATGATTCCGTTAAATCCAGACGTCCATCGCCTCCTGGAATATCAATATAAATTGTTTTTGGAGATGGGGGCGTAATTTTAGGTCGTTCATTTAACAACAGTTTCCAATCTCGAAACGAATGCTTTCCACCAAAACTCACGCCATAAACCATCGTCAATTCCCCCTCTCCTTGTGACTCATAACCCTGCCCAGATTAACATCCATCTTTGAAGCCAAACGCCCAACAAGTGCGCCATCATCAAGCACAATATCCATGTCCATATTCTGTACTACCTGAGGAAAATACTGCTGTACAACCGAATTCAGCAGATCCAGCTGCCGTGCAAGCTGATCGTACTGACCATGTACCACTTTCCCAATCAAATCAATCAGGTGTTCCTCTCCGGATACTACTTCTCTGCCGGCTTCTCCACCGGCCAGCAGCTGGTTAGTCTTCGCATCATATCCAAATGCTGTAGGCCCATCCATTACCATGGCCGAATCCATGGCTTTTTTATACCAATCAATACTAAACTTGGGAACAGATGGAGGATTCAGGCTGAACTCACCGCTGATCTTCGGGTGCGGCATTTTTAGCTTTGGAAGTGACCAGGAAAAATTAAAGAATCCTTTGATTTTGTCAATCGCTGATTTCACTGTATCCTTTGCCACATTAATCTTGTCAGAAATCGTAGATTTTATATTATTAAAAATGCTGGATACGGTATTTTTTGCGCCATTGAATCCGTTTGAAATACTGTTTTTAATATTGGCCACAGAACTGGATACCGTTGATTTCACACTGTTCCAGACGCCGGATACAACCGATTTGATTCCGTTCATAACTCCGGATACGGCTGTTTTTACAGCATTAAATGCGCTGCTGACTACACTCTTGATTGCATTGACTATGCTGGTCACAACGCCCTTGATTGCATTCCAGACGCTGCTGATCACCGACTTAATGCCATTCATAATGCTGGTCACTGTAGTTTTTATGGTATTAAACACGCTGCTGACTACACCCTTGATTGCATTGACCACACTGGATACAAATCCCTTTACAGCATTCCATACACTGCTGATCACCGACTTAATGCCATTCATAACACTTGTCACTGTGGTCTTTATAGCATTGAATACACTGTTGACTATGCCTTTGATTGTGTTGAGCACACTGCCTATAAATCCTTTGACCGCATTAAATACATTGGTAATGACAGACTTGATTACGCCGGTAACAATGGAAACCGTATTCTTTATGGCATCCCAGGCTATTTCGAAAGACATTTTTATGGCATCCAGAGCGGCACCCAGATGTTCCTTAACCGTATCCCAATTTTTGTATAGCAGAACTCCAACTGCAATAACGCCTCCAATTGCTGCAATAATGGGAAGTATTGGAACCAGAAAAGATGCGAAAGCCGCAATTCCAGAGCCAATTGCCGGCAAAACGGTTCCGGTAATAGCTGTGCCGATTGAAGATAGGGCTGCAGGCAGCCCCAACGCTTTCAAGGCCGTAATAAGCGGCGCTATCTTGGCAATTCCTGCTATTAGACCAGCCAAGGCAATCAAAATTCCCTGTACCGGTGCCGGAAGATCAGCAAAGGCCTGCGCTACTGTAGTTATCGCAGAAACAAGCGGAGGAAGTATATCATTTGCGATTTCTGAAAGCTTTTCTCCCAACGGAGCCAGAGAATCCTTCAGTTTGCGCATATTTGCTTCCATTTCCTGAGCAGGCGTGGTTGTGGCGTCAAACATCCCCTGAGCCTTTCCGCTTACATCATCATAACTGTCACCTACAGAAGTCAATGATGTGATAAATTTCAGGTTTCCATCTTCTGCCATGGTTCCGAATGCCTGGGCCGCTTTGTTTAAAGCTTCCTGCTGGTTAGTAGTACCCGCAATATCGGAAACAATGGAATCAATAACCTCTTTTTGTGTGGCGCCTCCGTCCTGCCACTTTTTGAAAAGCTCCTGTGTCTTATCCGAATACATGCCAATATTGTCACCAATAGTTCCATCGGCCAGTCTGGTTGTTACCTCGTTGATTGCATCATTGACTTTATCAAGATTATAGGCTCCGCCATCCAGTCCGTTATTCAGCAGCTGAAAATATTCCTGAGCAGAATAACCGGCTTGAGAAAATTTTCCAGAATACTCAGAAAGATTATCTCCCAGTTCATTTGTTTTATCCAGACCGTTCTGGGTACCTGCAACTACATAATCCATTGCCTCCTGAGCTGTCATGCCAAAATTTTCCATCAGAGAATTTACACCACGCAGGGTTTCATTCATATCAATCCCATAAGTTTCATCCAGCGTGATTGCCTGATTTGTAATATTGGTCAGAGTTACCTGATCAAGTCCTTCCAGATTCTTTTTAACAGCAATGACGGCATCTGAAACAGAATTCATGCTGTCTCCAACGCCGCCTTCATAGACATCCTTTATAACTTCTGCTGTATCTTCAGCAGCTTTACCTGTTTCCCCAAAATAAGCAGAAGCTTTTGCACTTGCATTATTTACATCATTAAAAGAATCAATCGCACTGTCTTTTAATCCAGAGATTTTATCTCCGATTCCGGATATCTGTTCCGCAGCCTCCATGAATATGCCGCTTTTTATTGTATCTCCGACATCATCAATGCTGTCCTTTAATTTGTATGCACCTTCTGCTGCATCTTCAAAATCATTTTTGAGTGCAGAACTTGTAGCTTCTGATTCTGACTCCAGACTTTTCAATTTCTGTTCTGTCTCAATGATCTCGCGCTGCAGAGAATCATATTGTGCAGGATTAATCGGATTTTCAAATTCATCACTGACGTCCTTCGCCTGTTTCTGCAGATCCTTCAGTTTACTGTTTGTTTCTTTCAATTCCTGCTGTAAAGACTTATAAGCATCTGTATCGATTTCACCTATTTCTTTCATAGATGCCATCTGTTCCTGAAGTTCCTTCGCCCGTTCCTTCGTCTGTTTGATTTCTTCCTGAATCGGGTCATATGCAGCCTTCCAGGCATCATATTTATCTGCAGATTTTGCGGCATCCTCACTCGCCTTTTTTAAGGATTCCAGACGTTTGGAGGTGTCATCTACTGCGCTGGAGAGCAGTTTCTGCTTCTGCTGCAGCAGTTCCGTGTTCGTCGGATCCAGTTTCAGCAGCCGGTTTACATCTTTCAAGGATGACTGCGTACTGCTCAGGGAACTGTCCACCCCTTTCAAGGCCTTATCAAGGCCGGTCGTGCTGCCATCAATCTCAATTGTAATTCCCTTTATCCTTTTACCTGACATAGCAGAACATCACCTCCCCAAAAACTCATTAAACTCCTTCTGTCCGGCCAGCTTCGGATAACTGTAAGAATCATTTGCCTGCTCTGTGAGCATGTCCCACACCATCCCGCAGCTGAGACAGTCCAGCTCATCCAGAGACAGTCCCAGCTGCTTGCACCTCAGCAAATAGGTCATTGTATTTACTTCCCGGGTGGTGCGGGTATTCTGTTTTTTCCTTTAGCAATTTTCCTTTCATTCTGATACCAGAGATCCATGATCTGGGGCAGGATTTCGTAAATGGAAAATGTATTGAAAGAGTCCACCCATTCCCACGGATCCGGATACTTTGCCAGGAAATCTTTCTGTTCCTGGGTCTGCAGCACACCGGGTGCAAGCCCCTGATAGGCAAAAAGAAACGCAATCCGTACAAAATGTTCATAATCTGACATTTTGAATGTATCGCTTTCTTCTTTTTCATCATCATGCGAATTCTTCAGGGCATCCATGTCCTTCAGGAAATCCCTTCCCGGAAACAACCGGTTATACATAATAGGGGAATAGGCAGATGCCTTAAAATTAAGGCTCCTGCCTTCTTCAACCTCGATCACTTTCTGCATCCATTATCCTCCTACGCATTCTCCGCTGATACCTGAGCCGATGCAGCGACTTCTGAACCGGGCAGAATGACTTTCTTAAACCAGTTATTGAATGTGGTTTCATTCATGGATCTGGTGATGCCTCCGCGGACAATATTTACATCCTCACTATCAATTTTCGCCGGCATAGGGGAAGCAGTAACCGGCAGTTCCTCAGTATCAGGTTCCTTCTGGTTATCCTTATTGTCACCAGCCTGCCCCGGTCTGGTTGCAGTACAGTTATAATAGATCCAGCGGATTCCCTCTTTATCCCCTTTGAATTCTCCCATCAATGCAAAAGGTTTCGGATCTGCATCCGCATCTTCGTACTGCATGCCGGTTGTTTCATCTACTTTTTCTCCCAGACAGTCTACCCGGAAATCGTCATCCACCTTAATAAAATTCAGATTGCCGGAATACCCGTTGTTGGAAACGATGATAATATAATCAATGCCATCCGCTCTTATCTTGGAGACATCACCTTCTGCTCCCATATCCATGGACATCAGGCCATACAGCGGCTTTACGGTTTCACCAAACGTAACAGTCCCGTCTTCGTTACGTTCTCCGGGACAGTAATAACAGTTTTTTACATCATAATGATATTTGTTTTTCGATTTTGCCAACTCTCTAAACCTCCTAAACCTGCATCGTGTACTGAATCGCCCATAAGAGCAATTCCTCAATAAATTCCGAAGACCTCTTCCAACGAAGATCTTCTGCTTCCAATATCTCCTGCACGTCCGCTTCCACCTCAGATACTTCCGTATCCGAATAAATCCGGATGGTCAGGTCTTTGATATCTATGTACCGTTTTCCATCTGCATGGATCGGGTGGTCTGTCAGGAAATACTCCATAAACGGCGGTACCAGCGTCTTTAATTTGGATGCTGTGATGTGATCAGGATGATCCTCATCAAAATACACACCCATTTTCCTGCACATTTCTTTTACTTCCGCTTCTGTCACTTCGACATCTCCTTTTCCAGATTCTGTTCAAACAGTGCTGCTGTCTCTTCATCGGACGGAATATGGGGATGCGGCCCGGCCGGCCGCGGGCCGCCGTGGCCATGCTGCAGGAGATGTGCCAGCATATAGCGTTTGCTGTTGTGGACCGTCCTTCCATAGAATCCGCGGCCAGGCTGCTGTGTGATTCCGGACGTCCAGCCACTGCGGTACTTCCCGGTTTTCACCGGCGCCTTTCCTTTGATTTTTTTCACTGTTTCCCTGGCTGTTTTATCAACAGAAACCTGCAGCGCTTTCTCGGTCATGCCCTTTGTCTCTTCCAGTGCTTCCCGGATCGCGCCGGCAAATTCTTCAATCCTCACATTTCTGCTGCTGCCCATGCTCATTTCCCCCTATACTCAATGGGAGCTGCTGCCAGCGAAAGCAGCCAGGAAGCCGGGAGCTTGTCATCCTTCCGATCTTTCTGGACCACTTCATACTGCCGGCCATCAATGACAAATACATCCCCCCGCTCCACCGCTGAGTTAAGCGGCACCCTGACGGCCCGGCTGATCTCGGTTCCGGCCACAAAAGCGTCCCAATACCGTCTTTCCCCGACTGTCTGTTCCTGAAAATGTATGACTTCCTGCCGGATCCGCGTCAGGCGCCGGTCAACCGTCTCCCAGGAAGTCCCCCAACCGTCCTGAAACGCCTGGTAAGTGCTTTTTTTCTTAAGCATCGTACCCCATAGCCTCCGCATATTCATCCACATCCGTCTTTATACGCCCTGCAGTGATATCACTGGCAAAATCCCCTGCGAACGTCTCCAGAGCGCCGGATTCCGCCCTCATGACGTAATCACACAGCATCTGTCCATACTCCGTCCCCGGACTGCAGTCTGCATCCTGGGAACAGTATTTCCTGATGTAGGCAATTCCTGAAGCGGTTTCATTTTTCAGCCTCTGAACCGTGCTTTCATCCGGCGTATACGTGATATGGAGATTGTTCAGGATCATCTGATAAATTTCATCCGTTACCGGCATATCCCATCACCGTCCCGATCAGGCTGTCTTCGTTGTAACTGTGCCGCCTTTAATGAGCACCGGCAGAGCAGGCGGTTCCACAGCAGAAATATCCAGATAGACAAAACTGGTATTGTCCACCGGCTGCCCATTTCCATAGACTCTGGTGGTGTATACACGGTTGTCTTCCAGGAACTGGTTGGAATCATCGTACTCAATGATCCCGGATGTCCCGCCATTGATGGCTGCAAAGTAATTTTTCGCAATACCGGCAACTGCTTTCCCCTCCGGAATCATGGAGGACTGTACAACTTCAGTCGGATAGGTATTATTGATCAGATCCACTGCTCCGGTTCCGTAGATCAGCGTATTCTGGATCCGGCGGATTTTTTTGATATAATCCTGCGGATTGACAACCAGCAGCACTGCCGGAACGTTCCGGTCATCTCCATTGTCATCCTTCGCCATGCCAGCCACAACATTAGAATAATCCTCATCAAAATTTGAAATGGCAACGGCTTCTTTTTGAGAGTATTTACCGTTGCTGGTAGAGCTGATATCCATGGTCATGCCGATAAACTGATCTGATCCATCTCCGGAGATGATAGTCTTTTCCAGACCGAAAGCAATGCTTTCAGACAGGATGATACGGATGTACTGGTCTACCCACATGGGAGCAAACGTAAAATTGAATTTCACAAAATCCTTGGGAATGATGAAATATGCCGTATACTTTGCAACGGTTACATCGATTGTTTTGATCTGTCCCTTCAGCTCCGTAGCAATCGCACTGGTAATCTTTCCCCATCCACCAAGCTTGGCAGCCATCTGAACCCCGTTCATAACCAGTTTCTGAGCCCCTGCAGCATCCGTGATGTCAATCTTTGAGAGCAGAGGATGGTTCTTTTTCATGTCAGTAATGGTCCGGTCAATGATAGTAACCGGCATGGCGGTCGTCAGGTTGGTGATCTCCTGCTTTGCGCCGGTTTTTACGGCACCGATAAACTTCTGGTACCATGTGGTTTCCTCAGAGGTCAGCATCCGCAGGCCGCGGCTCTGAAGGACCTCCATATCACCGGTCCCGTGGTACTGTTCAAATTCCTGCTCAATAATATTGCAGATGCCGGTCTGCATTTCCTGCAGCGCCTTTGCTGCTGCCTCCGCATCCCCGGACTGCAGCGCACTCATCATTCCCTGCATAAATTTCTGTGATTCCTGATTGATTAAATCGTTGTTGATCATTGGCATTTTTCTTCATTCTCCTTTCTATTTTGCGAATGTTGCCATCTGGTTGAATGCTGCTGCCAGAGTATCCTGCATGGAAGGCTTTCTCTGCAGACTCTGCAGCATCTGGTTGATTTCTTTCTGCTGGAACAGCTGCTCTTTGAGTTCCATGATCTGCTGGTCTCTCGGATCATCGTCATCCGGATCCGGCGGATCATCTTCCGGACCGCCTCCGGGAATCGGATCATCCGGATCCTCCTCCCCAACAAAATCGCAGAACCCGTATTCCAGACAGGAATTGGGTGCCAGCATGGTCTCTTTTTTCATCATCTCCCGCAGCGCACCCTCTTCCAGATTCTTTGCCCTGGACATGTACAGCTGCACGGACGCATCTGACAGCGCATCCAACTGGTCGGCCATGGCACGAAGCTGATCCGCATTCCCCTGACAGCGTGTCCAGGGATTGTGCAGGAACATGGATGTGCCAAGACCCATGTGGATCTCATCGCAGGCCATAATGATATTCATAGCCACGCTGTATGCCATGCCATCCACATACCCCACCAGCTTACAGCCGGTTTTCTTCTTCTGCACCAGCATGTTGTATATGGTCACGCCTTCCCCGACTTCACCGCCGGCACTGTTGACGTGCAGCTCAATGCTTTCTCCTGCAGGGATCTCATCCAGCAGCTTCCGGAAGTATTTTGCCGACGTCTCCGATTCCTCGTAGCGCCATTCATTCCAGTTAAAATTCCCCTGTGCACGTATTTCGTCATAAACGTAAATCTTGTGAACCGTGCCGGTATTCGTCGCCAGCTGCTCAAAACGGTATTTCATTTTATGTTTCGCCTTTTCCATCTGCTCCTCCTTCTGATAATTTCCGGTTGCTCTTCCTGTCCTCCAGAGCCTTCATCTCATCATAGTTTTTCGTTAGGAAATGTTCTTTGGACCAGTCCGTGTTCAGCGGGGCGTCCCCGGCCTTTTTCCGGACTTCATCGATGCTCCATCCACCGCAGGAGATCATCTTGTCAGATGCTGCTGCCAGCTCAGATGCCGTCATATGCATGATGGTGGAGGTATCCACCATCTGATAATTCCCCTGCAGGACATCCTTCCGGTACAGCTTCCGGTTGTTCTCCGTCTCGATCATGGATGCAATGGGATCAATGGCAAACGTGATCAGGTTCCTGGTCAGCGCTGTTACATCGGCCACATCCCCCTTCAGCAGGGAAGGCGGTATCTGCAGGGCATTTCCCACCCTGCCATAGATTTCATCTGTCAGATCTGTGACGTCTTTGATCTCCGAGGTGGATTTCTTCGACGCCTCCCCGCCTTTTGTCTGGTAATCAAATCCCTTAAACAGCGGCAGAACCGCGTTCGGCGATTTGAAGTAGGTGGCAAACTGCTTATTCAGCAGCTCCGTATATACATCGTTGAACGTACGGGGCGTCCCATCTGCCTTCATCCCGTAATTTGCATTCGGAGCATTGGCATCGATGACCATGACCCCTCGCTCGCCTCCGGATTTGTAAAATTTCTGTATGGCCGCCTGCAGAAGCCGGTTATAATCTATGATCAGCTCATCCAGCAATGCCCGGATATTCCGGTTGGATAGCCGGTAAAAAAGTACATCCTCCATCCGGAATGTCTGGCGGAACGTATACGGATGGTAGACGCCATTCCCATCATCCGCGCACACCGTGACATTCCGGAACACATCCTGATACAGTGCATACCGGTCATGGTCATAGCTGTCTGCGATCAGGAACTCGCCCTTCCGGGTCTGGATCACCAGGCATTCATTCCGGTAGATCAGGGACCAGACCAGCTTCTGCTTGAACTGGGCGGCATTCATGTTGATGTTGGGCTCATAGTTCCACCGATAGTACTGATCTTTGCGGACCTCCTGCCAGTTATCAAAAGTCCGGACTTCGCAGGCCGACAGGGCATTGGCAATAATATTAATACCGGAATGCAGGGCAAACTCATACAATGCAAGGCGGTTCCACTCCTGCTTATCGATGAATTCTGTTATGTCATCGGAGGTCACCTTATAGGTTTTACCGCCCATCAGCTTGCCCTGAATAAACTTCCAAAAATCTGTTATTGACATTTTTCACCCCCTCAAAACGTTGCTACACTCAGATCAATCCCCGGGAAATCATTGATCTCCGGCAGGAAATCAATACAGCACATGGATGCCACCCAGGCCATAAACCCGTCTGTCTTCCTGAGCTTCGGGTCGATCTTCCCGTAAGAGATATTCCCCTTACTGTCCAGGATCTTTTTGCTGTTGTTCGTATACCAGCACATCATCCGGTCCCATCCGGATATGGAATGCTGCAGGAAAGCGCTGTTGATAACAGGGCTTGCCTTAACGATATCCGAAGAACGTACCAGATAGATTGTCTTGTTATCCTTGTCGAATGCATCAAATCCGATCTTTTTGAACGCCTTATTCAGCCAGGTATACCGGTAACTGTCAATCCCGATCATCAGGATATTATATTTTAACCGCTGCTGTGCAAACCAATTTACCGGAATATCCGGTGAGATCTCCACATCATCCACAATCGTGCAGACTCCCTGTTCTACCCATTTGTCGATTGGAGCATGGATGTGCGGCAGATCTTTTGATTTCCTGCAGATGAAGGTATGGTGCAGGTTCACGATGTCCCTGCCCTTCCGGAAGGTCAGGATACATCCGCAGAAATCGTTGGTCTTCGTGTAATCCACTCCCCCCACGCAACTCATGCCGGGTGTCAGCTCAAAATCCGGCTCTTTGGTGCATTTCAGGATATCATCCCACTCTGCCACGGCCATCTGGGGATCCGAGATGGGAAAATTGCATCTTTTGGCCAGAAACTCCGGGTAATAATCCGGGGTAAACGGCATCTTAACAATCTCATCCTTGATACACTGCCGGAGAGAAGAAAAGGACGGATCCACAAGGGACGGATTGGCCTTTACAATCTTGTCTATATCCTTCCATTCCTCCTCTTTCTCAATCCGGAACCAGTTCACAAACGTCCTGTTATCCGGATTATATTCCCGGAGGATCACCTCATTCTGCCCTTTTTCGTCATCCAGCACACCTCCACGGATATGTCCGTCTGTCGTGATGGTAATTTCACGGTACCATTTCATCTTGCCCAGACCGGAGTGCAGTGTATTCATGTTCCTGGTGTCCATGTACTGGTGCTTCTCATCGTAGATCACACAACCGGTCCGTTTGGAATCTTTATTTTTCGTGCTGGTAGTATTCAGGCGGAACGCTGCATTCATCTTTTTCCCCACCACTTTTTCTCCGTAGGCTTTAAAATTGGCATTCAGCTGCTTCTCATAACGCGGATCTACAGGGTTCCGTATCAGATCCCCCACATCCGTAATGGACGTGGCGGCCTGATCTTCCCCGTTGGCGATCAGATCTACGTTGTACCCCTTTACGCCGTGGTACGGAGAGATGAAATAAAAGGCCAGAAAATCAATAAACCCGTTTTTTCCTGCACCGCGCCCGATAATATCCCGGATTTCGTGGAAATAAATATCATCCTCCATCCCGGGCTGCTGCAGGAAGACACCAGCAATAATGGCGAACTGATATTTTTCCCAGGCAAGCAGCTGATACGGAAAATATTTCTGCAGACTTAGCCCTCTCCGGATCCGGTCTTCGTCTACATAGACATCCGGACGTTCCAGAACCGGGATAATGTTATTGTCCAGGGCAAGTTCCTGCTCCCGGCAATGTTCGATATGGTTTCCCTTGATCAGATAGATCCACTCATCGATGTTGGGCTCATAATTCGTCATGGGAACTACCGCCATCCTTCACAGCCTTATCCGTGGAAATATCCATCTGCTTCAGCAGCATCAGCATCTGCTTGTTCACCATCGGGAGCTGCTTCACCGAAGGATTGTCCTTCTCTGCTTTTCCACCGTTGGAGGTGGTGTAATTGAGGCGCAGGCCATTTTTCTGGATATCGTCCTTCAGAGATTCCTTCAGATCCCACATCGCCATGTAATCGTTGATCTGATCATTGAACAATTCAATGTCGGCGCCTCTGGCAGACAGCTGCTCCTGCAATGATTTTTTTACCCGTTTTCGTAACGTTTCCCGTTTGATTACCCCATTTTTCCACCTTCTTTCCCGCTATCGCGCGCATATATGTGCATAAAAACCATTTTCCCGCTAATCAAGTTTGATCGCCGGTCTCTGGCCGGCCAGAAATTTTTCATTTTTTTCGACCGGGGGGAGTCACCAGCGCTCAACATTTTCAAATCCGGTTTTTCTTTTGTGCTTTTCCGGGTGAACCTCCTCATGGCACTGCCCGCAGAGGCTGATCAGGTTGCTGTCTGTCAATGCCAGCTCTGGAACATCCTTCAGATGCTGCATATGGTGGACAATCACAGCACGTCCATACATCCCCTTCATCAGGCATCTCTGACAGGCGTAATGATCACGCCTCAGCATCTCCAGCCGTTTCCGCTTCCATGGACCAGTATGATAAAAAGCTTTCCATCCTCTCCAGGACTCTGCAGATATCTTCCTGACCCACTGACCGGTCTGAATCTCACTCTCCGTATACAACACTGACACTCCATCAGATGGTAACAGAAAAGGCCCTGACATACGCAGAGCCTCTGAACAATCATCCTTTATTTTCGATGCTATCATAATAGCACGGAATCTTGTCCTGTGAGTACCGCGTTTATATTTTTTTAGACATCATCGAGTAGAATCTTCTCCGGATTTCGTAGAAGAGTGTCCGCTCACACGGAAGCCCTATTCTTTTCAACCATGCAAAAGTTGCCCCTTCTGTCGTGACACACGCAAGCAGATACGGATATATACTGTCATGTACACCTACCGCCTCCCTGGCCGTTGACTCAATACGCAGGATCTTCGCCTCAAGGTCTGCTCTCCTGACCGCCAGAGCTGCTGTCCGGTCACTGCTCCCTCCGCTACCTCCTGCTGCTGCTTCCGAAAACTGCGGACTGGAAATCAGAGAAGCATCCTGCTCCAGTTCTTCCTTCCACTCGTTATACTGCAGGCAGTAAGCATATGCAGTCCGGAACGCATATTTGCTGATTCCGTATTTGGCTGTATTCAATGGTCTTACGTCAGGCATATCAGTCCCTCCTCTCAGTTCCGGATCATCTGCGCATGGACATACCAGGATTCATTGATCTGATTCCAGTTGATCTGATAATCCACCAGCCGGTATCCCGGATAACTCTGTTCCAGTTTCTCTTTCACACAATTTCTGTTCTCTGCCATCTGACGGACATCTTTCTTCCGGAAGCGAGAATAGCTGAAAGTCCGTTTTGGTTTCTTAAGCCCGACCGAA
>JALFLM010000074.1 GCA_022774705.1 Lachnospiraceae bacterium
TGGAAGTACGGTAACGTATGGAGCTGACTGCTACTAATCGGTCATCAGCTTGACCAGTGTCTGGTGAGATGGTCTGGATTGAGAAAAAGAGGTTTAAACTCATGGGAAGAGATCGAAAGACAATGTGCAGTTTTGAAGGTATAGCAAATTTATATGAAGGCAGTTGATCGAGAGATTGACTGCTTTTTTATGTATTACACATAAAAACACAGATCCAGGGAAAAATACGATGGAAAGCAGCTGACGAAGAGCCGCTTACAATAATGCAGATAGAAAAGGAGTATTTTATGCTGGATCAGGTGACAATAAAAAAGGTTTTTGCAAGGGAGATTCTGGATTCCAGAGCCTATCCTGCAGTGGAAGCAGTTGTAATACTGAGCAACGGTGTTGCGGGCAGGGCTGCGGTTCCTTCGGGGGCTTCTACCGGAAAGTTCGAAGCCTGCGAGCTGCGGGACGGAGGCACGCGCTATATGGGAAAAGGGGTGAAAAAGGCAGTTTCCCATGTGAATGACCGGATAGATTCCTGTCTGAGAGGGAAAGGTATTCATAATCTGAAAGCTCTTGACCAGATGATGCTGGAGCTTGATGGTACTGAAAATAAAACAAATCTGGGAGCAAATGCGATTCTCAGTGTTTCGCTGGCTGCGGCAAAAGCGGCAGCACAGAATGAAAACATGCCGCTGTACCGTTTTCTGTCAACGGGTAATACGTTTCGCATGCCGGTTCCAATGATGAATATTCTGAACGGCGGGAAGCATGCCGCCAATACAGTGGATTTTCAGGAATTTATGATTATGCCTCAGAATGCGGATTCTTTTAAAACGGGGCTTCAGTGGTGCTGTGAGGTTTATCACTCTTTACAGGGAATTCTGAAAGCGGATCATCATAATGTGGGAGTGGGTGATGAAGGCGGATTTGCCCCCAATCTGAAAGATGCCTTTGAAGTATTTGATTATCTTACCGCAGCTGTGGAAAAGGCCGGTTATATATGCGGCAGGGATATTGTATTTGCCATGGATGCGGCATCCAGCGAGTTGTATCAGCCTGACAGCGGAATCTATTATTTTCCGGGAGAAACAGAACTTCTGCGGGAGAAAAAGCAGATCTGCCATGTGGAGCCGGAACTGAACAGCAGCAATTGTATGGTACCGGACTGCGAGGCTCTGTCAGTTCAGAGAACTTCTCAGGAAATGATAGAATATTTTGAAAAGCTGTGTGACCGCTATCCGCTGAGGTCAATCGAAGATGGGCTTGATGAAGAGGACTGGCGGGGCTGGAAAACATTTACAGAAAAAACCGGCAGGAGAATCATGCTGGTGGGGGATGATCTTTTTGTTACGAACCGGAAGCGTCTGGAAAAAGGTGTTTCGGAAAAGGCAGCCAATGCCGTTCTGATTAAACCGAATCAGATCGGAACGCTGAGTGAAACGATGGATACAGTCAGCTATGCTCACAGCAAGGGTTACAAAACAGTGATGTCGCACCGCTCCGGGGAAACGGAAGATACGACCATTGCTGATCTGGCAGTGGCTTTGCAGACGGAATATATTAAAACAGGAGCTCCCTGCAGAGGCGAGCGGACTGCCAAATACAATCGTCTGCTTCGTATAGAAGAAAAATTACAGTGATAAATATTTTTGATATTCACGGCAAATGATTTATGATATACTGGAATTGCTGCAGCATGTTTTCAGGCGGCAATTCCTTTTTCAGTTCCGCTTCTGAATGGATGAGTGATCTGCAGTTAATACAGGGAGTATACGTATCATGTGAGGGAAAGCCGGGAAACAAGGACAGGAAGGATGAAAACAATATGATTGAGAATTTGTTATACGGAAAACAAACATGTTTCTGTGGCAGAAAACATAGTACGGAGATGAATGAACTGTATATAGAGGATGGTTGTCTGAAGCGGCTCCGGGTTTATGTGGAGAGCAGAAAGATCAGAAAAATTCTTTTATTATGCAGGAAAGATGAATCGGAGAAAGGGCATGTGATTCAGAAACTGCTGAAAGGAACAGGCGCTGTTTTACAGAAATTATATATTGATACGGATGAAATGACATCTGAGATACAGTATGCAGGCCAGGTTATGCTGAGAGCAGATCCACAAACAGAGATTGCTGTTATAGCGGGGAAAGGCAGGTGGATCAATATCAGCCGTTATCTGTGCGATCGATTACATATCCCTGCAGTTCTGGTACTCACAGGTGTACCGGAAATCAATTTCTGTGCTTCATGGATTGCTGTTCATGAAGATGGAGTTCCGCATTTTCATAAAATTTCTGAGCCTGCAGCAGTTTTTGCAGATCCTGGCATAATGATGCCGGTTGATAAAAGCGAAATCCTTTCAGCCTGCTTTGATCTTCTCGGAGGGCAGATTGCGCTGTATGAGTGGAGATTGTCTCATCTGGTTACAGATGAATATTATTGTGCCTGGCTGGAGCAGGTATTTCTGGATGTACTGAAGCCTGTTGCCGAAACTGTGAAAAGACTGACAGAAAAAAGTTCGGCTGAACTGCTGATCGGTACTCTGGTGGAAACGCAGGCGGCGGTTTCTCTGCTGGTTACCTGTGCCGACAATCCAGGGCTGACAGCAGGCAGCTACTGGCTGATGAAAGAATTCTGGAGCAGAAAAGTTCCTCCGCTTTGCAGGGACGAAAAAAAAGGAACAGAGATCGGCTGCCGGTACTCTTCTCTGGAGGCGGCATATTGTATGATTTCCAGGATTGGAAACATGGTAGGAGACCGGTGGAAGGTTTTTGAAGAAATGGATCCGGAATATCGGAAAGATCAAATGCATTCTTTTTTCGGGAAACAGGCCGATTATTTATGGAATCTGGAGATGAAGACAGGGAAGAATTCCAGAGAAAAGGTATTTGTACGACGCAGGCAGACGGAGAAATGTTACAGGGAGATTCAGAAAATCGATTATCTTCTGCCTTCAGGGGAAGTAATCCGGGAAATGAAGCAGCTGTGTTCTTTTCTGAGGAGGGAAGATTTCCCTTCGGAGGAAGCGTTTTACAATGGTTTGCTGTTTGCAAAAGATATGCTGAGCTGTTACAGCGGTCTTCAGTTTCTGTATGATATGGGCAGGCTGGAACAGATGGCATCCCAGATGAGACAGATCCGGAGAGGCCAGGAATAACAGCAGAGGATTCATGATGAGTATGCATAGATTGGATTATTTTCTTTCGGTTTTGTGTACATTTTGCTGATTGTGTTACTGGACATGGCAAAGATGCATATGGTATAATTGTACACAGAATTTTCGTTGCTGACTGTGATTTTGAGCAATGAAGATGATTTACGAAAACCGGAGGAAGATATCATGTATCTGCACGATTATTTTATGGGAACAGCATTTGATGCGTATACATATTTCGGTGCACATCCCGGCCCCATGGGTGTGATGTTCCGGGTATATGCTCCCAACGCGCATAAAGTTGCTGTAATCGGTGATTTTAACGACTGGACTGAAGATTTCCTGGGAAAAGATGAATGGGGAATCTTCAGTGGCATTATTGACACGGCCAGACCTGGTATGAAGTATAAATACAAAGTATACCAGTGTGACGGCAATGTGGTTGACAAAACGGATCCCTACGCATTTGGAATGGAACTGCGCCCCAACAGTGCATCCATCATTGTGGATATGGATGATTTCAGCTTTACAGATGAGGACTGGATGCGTACCCGCACAAAAAATTACAACAGTCCTTTGAATATTTATGAGATTCATCTGGGCTCCTGGAAAAAACCTTCTGAAGAACCGGAGGCCTGGTATAATTACCGGGAGATTGCTGTGCCTCTGATCGAATATCTGAAAGAGAATCACTATACCCACGTGGAAGTTATGCCTTTGAGCGAACATCCTTTTGATGGTTCCTGGGGCTATCAGGTGACGGGATTTTTCAGTCCCACTTCCCGTTACGGTACTGCTCAGGATCTGAAATATCTGATCAATGAACTTCATAAAGCCGGAATCGGTGTAATCATGGACTTTGTACCGGTTCATTTTGCTGCCGATTACTATTCCCTGATCCGCTATGACGGTACGGCTGTTTATGAATATCCGGAAAATGAAATTGGATTCAGCCAGTGGGGATCCTGTAATTTCAACTATTTCCGGGGAGAAATCCGAAGCTTTCTTCAGTCATCCGGCAACTACTGGCTGGAGGAGTTTCACTGTGACGGACTCCGTATGGATGCCATCAGCAATGTGATCTACTGGATGGGAGACGAATCGAGAGGAATCAATCACGGTGGAATTCAGTTTATCAAGGAGATGAATGCGGGTCTGCATTCCCTCCATCCTACAGCTATGATTATTGCGGAGGATTCTTCTGCATACAGCAAGGTTACCGCGCCGGTTCAGTACGACGGTCTGGGCTTTGATTACAAGTGGGATATGGGCTGGATGAATGATACCCTGGAATATTTCAAACGGGCTCCCTGGGAACGCTGCGATCATTACCATGAACTGACCTTTTCCATGATGTATTTTTACAGCGAATTATTTATTATGTCGCTGTCCCATGATGAGGTTGTTCACGGAAAAGCAACGATCCTGCAGAAGATGTGGGGGGATTACGACAAGAAATTTGCTCAGGCCAGAGTTCTTTATACCTATATGTATACCCATCCCGGTAAAAAACTGAATTTTATGGGCAATGAAGTGGGTCAGCTGCGTGAATGGGATGAAAAGAGAGAGCAGGACTGGTTTATTCTGAAATATCCCAACCATGATGCGTTCCATCGATATATTGTTGCGTTGAACAGACTTTATACGGAAAATCCTGCCCTGTATGATTCGGAATATGATTGCCTCTGCTTTCGCTGGCTGCAGGTTCACGGGGAAAAGGACTGTGTTTATGTTTACCAGAGAACAGTGGGAGATCACAGCATCGTTGTTGCTTTCAACACACAGGATGTGCCGCATAATGGCTATACCTTTGATGTACCGGAGAATATGGTTCTGACGGAGATCCTTAACAGTGATGAGAGTCAGTACGGCGGTACCACAGTCCCCGGCAAAAAGAAAAAGAAAATTAAAGCAAAAGATAAAAAGCTGACGCTGGATCTGCCCGGATTTACAGCGATTGTCTACGAAGCTGTTATGGTAAAGGAAGAAAAGAAAAAGACAGCATCCGACAGCAGGAAGAAAACAGGCAAAACATCCTCTGCAAAATCATCAGCGAAAGGCTCGTCCAAAACCCCGGCCAAAAGCTCAGCTAAGAAGCATGGACACAAAAAGGAACATGACAAATAGCGGAGGGGAGATACCTTTGAATTTTCGGATTTGATGGAATTGTATCTTAAAAAGATGTAATTTTTTCAAAAAAGTGCTTGCTTTTTTTTCGAAAATGATTATAATAATAACGTATGCTTCATTAGCTCAGTTGGTAGAGCACTTCACTCGTAATGAAGGGGTCGCCGGTTCGAGTCCGGCATGGAGCTTGCGTTGAAAAGCCGGTAACTGTAAGGGTTACCGGCTTTTTTCTGTTTGTGGGAAAAGGGGCGGAAAATGGGGTTTGACTAGATTTTGACTAGAGGAGCATCGAAAAATTCTGGTTAAATAAATAAGAATATATAAATGATTGGCCTGAAGTCCAATATAGATTAAAATAAATGGTATGTTTAACATATAATTGATTATATATATCCATAGCTTTTCTGATAATATATGGTATAATATTTTTATTGACAAAATCTAAAAAATATGGTATGCAGCCATTAAGTATTATCTATGCAAGGGGGGATTTTATGTCATTTCAGAATAGCAAGCTTTATATTAATAATGGTCGTATTGAAAATGTAGAATACAATCCTTCCGTGAATATATATTACTCTTTGGTAGAACGTTACCATAAATTAGGATATAAGCAAATTATAATTTCTTCAAATTTGATGTTGGAAATTTTAAAATATTATTTTGTTCAAAGAAATTATAAAATTTGTAAAATAGAGTTTATTGAAGATGATGAAGAATTTAGTGAAGAAATTAATTCAATCATTCGTGAACTGGCTACTGATCGAAGTAAATGGAATAAATTTGTAAATAAGATTGATTTTTTGATAGAAAATTATTCTATAGATATTAATAAAATTACCATGATTGGTTGCAATAGAAATAAATCCGGTTCAACAGAAATTAGTGTTCAATTGAATGGAATTCTTATAATTGATTCAGAAGATTATTCGTTTGAAGTTAATTCTATATGTAATATACTTGAAAGGTATTTTGAAAAGTGATTTCTTTTATAAAGGAAATAGTAAAAGCATTTGGAATTCCAATCTTTGGAGCTGTACTGGCATTTAAACTTGATTTTGCAAAATATATGACTTTTATTCCTGATATATATTCCGATGAAGTTGTATTTGTTATTTACACAGGTTTCCTTGAATTGATATATACGAAAATTTGTATAATGGTTGAGAATAAACTGCCGTCAATAGAGATGATTATGTTTATTAAGGGACAAATGCCAGATATAAATAATGAATTAACTTTGGAAGTGAATCATACGGGGGCATCTAAAGTTCGTTGTCAGATACATTGCAAAGGTGATAATCCAAAATGTTTTATTAAAGGTGATTTGGTTATACCTATTCCTAACTGGACTGATGCACAGATAGATTTTAATAAGCAAGGTTTTTCTTCAAATAATGGGAAATTAGTAATACCGTTATCTAAAATAGTAACTCCTGGTTGTGGTGGACAGATTGATACAAAAGAAATTATTAATATATCATTTATGAATGCTACAAGTGATGCAGAACATAATTTTAAAATTGTTCCTCGCATTGAAAATGTTGGAACAATAAGAAAACTGTTGCTTCGGATTTCTCAAAATTCATTGAAAATCAAAAACAAAGTATAAGGAGCCGATAAAATGGATGGTAAAAGTAAAGAATATATTTTAACTACTCGCTGGGTTGATCATAGGGCTACTTCTATTGATGCTGTAATCAATAAGATGTTAGATCAGAATGGAAAAATTTTACCATCTCGTTCAGTGACATATGCAGACTGGCGAATTCAAAAAAGATACGAGGAGCATCAGGAGATTCTTTTATGTAATAAGAAGATTATATATAATTATTTGAATTTCTCTTGTGAGCAGAATAACTCTGGATCCGATATGCCTGAAAATGCAGTAACAAAAAGCGGTTACATTATTGTTTACACATATGATAATGTTAATGAAAAAGATAAAAAGATTTATTACATAATCAATAAAAACTCTGATGCTTTGAAATTGCTGCGTTTATTGATGGGGTATACAGGCCAAAGTGAAATAAAAAGATTGGATATAGGGTTTGATAGCGATTTCTTTGTATGGATAGTCAAAAAAGTTTATGGACAGGATAACATAATTAGTTCCGATAGCGACATATTATCAGACATTATAATTAAGAGTGTAATTGGATTTAAAGGTGATTCACCAGAGCAAAGCAGTAGAATACAGGCAGATGGTGAATCTGTCATGAATTTGTTGAGTACGCTTTCATATTTTTTAGAGAGCAACCAGATTTTTAATATTAGAATGCAATTACAATATGCAGATCATCATAATGTTGAATTGTATTTGATAAATAGAAGCAGAAGCAGCAAAAATGGACATGAATCAATTGCTTCTCCAGTTGAAAAATATGAAGGATCATTCACTGGTGATACATTAGAGTCAGAGTTAAGCTTATTAGTATATTTGGAAATAATGCCGGTATTGTATCAAGCATATATGAATGATGTTGACAATGAAGAATGGAATATCAAGGTATATATTGATTTTCTGAAGCAATTAGGGAAAACTGTTGCAGCAAGAGTTGACAAGTTAATATCTGATTTACAGAAGAGATCTGGTTCAAATAGTGATGAAGAAATTGATTTATTGGAATAGCCAAAAAGGGGAAGGGATTAGAACTTCCCCTTTTATGATATCTGAGTTATTTGATCTTTTTTAAAAATACTTCCATCTTCTCCATGGGCAATGCTTTCTGATCATCCAAATGTGTATAGATATCCAGCGTCACTCTGACGTCTGAATGCCCCAGTATTATCTGTGCTTCTTTGGCATCAACACCGGCATCATGCAGCATGGTGGCGAAGTTGTGCCGGAAGCGGTGAGGTGTCATTCCGTCATAATCAAATACTACAGTTATTCCTGTGGTTCCGGCTGAGGCTGTTCCGGTGCTGCTGATCCGTTCGTATCGGTCTTGAATTTTGTTCCGGATCTTCTTCCAGAAGCGGCGGTAAATGGTTTTTGAGAATGGTTCTCCGGCCGGTCCGGCGAAGAGATAGTAACCGCCGTTTTTTTTCAGGTTGGTTACGTAGGTATGAAGCTTTTTTTGCAGTGGCGTCAGGATGCTGATATAGCGGTTTCCGGCTTCTGTTTTGGGCGATTTTATAATTGGCTGGTTTTTCTGGAGGCTTACGGCGGCCTGTACATGTATGGATCCGGTGTGGAAGTTGATGCATGTATGGTCCAGCGCCAGTATTTCTCCGCAGCGCATGCCGGTATAGTAGAGCAGCAGGACAAAGATTTCCTCACGTTCGTCCAGATCGGCGGTGAGGATGGCCTGTTTTTCCAGTTCAGTGAAATTCCGTTGTGCGGTCTTTGGCTTCTTTCCAATCGGGATATTCCGGCATACATTTTTGTAAAGCATTCCGTCATCGATGGCGGATTCAAATATCTGGTTTAATGTCATTCTTAACCGGCGCTGGAGGTCGTAATGGCCTTCCAGCGCGGCAATTGCAATCAGGACGTCAGATCGTTTTACCTGCAGCAGCTCCATGTCGGCGAGATTGCCCAAATGGTTCTGTATGATATTATGGTATCCATTGTATGTAGACGCAGATTTATTCTGTTTTTCAGCCTGAAGCCACTGAAGCGCATATTTGTATACGGTAGTATGCTTGTCATCTGCGTAGGTTCCATCGGAGAGTGAGGTGACAATTTTTGCTTTCTTCTCTTCCAACTCCCGGATTGTAGGGGCATAGATTATCTTTTGTATGTATTTGCCGGTTTTCCTGTCTTTTCCAAGGATGATGTTGGCCTGATACCGGCCATCCTTACGTTTCTTATATTTTGCCATTATTTATCCGTCCCCCTTTACAGCGCTTTTTTCTGATTTTCCATCTGATCCGATGCCATGCTGCAGAGCCTGCTCACAGTTGCTTTGGAAATCTTATATTTATCAGCCAGGACACTTACCTTTACTCCAGCACGGCGCTCTGCAATAAGCTCATCCAGCTGCTTGTCCGTCAGACTGGTCGGCCGGCCGCCTTTTGGCAGGTCATGTTCCGTCCTTTCTGGCCGGATCGGGAGCATCTGAACCGGTGCCAGATGGCAGCAGTCATTTTCTTCGAGCAGATCGATCTTAATAACTGCTTCATCAAGCTGCTTTTTCAGCAGATCCAGTTCCGATTCCAGAGATCTGATATACAAATTCTGTTGATCAATATATCCCTGTTCTGACTTAAGTATGTTTATCTGGTCTTTCATGTCTTCAATAAGCTGATATTCGTGAGAATTCTTCAGATCCTGAAGTTCTCTTTCCAGAATTTCTATATGCTGTATCTGAGGTTCGTACACAGATGAGATAGTTTTCTGCAGATCAGACAGATCTGTCTGGTACTGATCACATTGCATTCGGAGCTGCTGGTTCTGCAGATTGGCATCTTTTAATGCTTTTTCAGTATCCGTTTTCTGTTTGCTCAGGTCTTTATTCAAACCACTGAGGTTGGTGTTGCGCTTCTTCAGCTGTACAATTTCATACTGCAGATCTTCTTCGTGGATGGTTACCTTGCGCCTGATGGCTGTATCCATATGCTCCTGCAGCTTTTCCTGCTCCTTTTCAGCTGCAGCAAGTTTGCCCTGCAGGGATTTTATCTGCTTCAGCAGGTCGGTGGAATATTCATCACCGGAGGCCATGCCGGCAATAAATACATGGCGGATAGTGTTTTCCATTTCCTGATCCGGTATCCGTCGGTTCAGATGGATATCCAGTAGAGACCTGCAGATCCGGCGCCCTTTTTCATCCCAGTACCGGATGTACTTATATTCCTTATCCTGCACAAGGGCACAGGAAACCTCACGGCAGTCCAGATACTGATACCGGTCAAGCCAGATGGCATTCTGATTTCTGGCGATAAACAGCAGGATCAGGGTGAGGCATCCGAGGAAAATGGCAATGCCGGCCGGCATGACATATCCGACCAGCTGCGGGCTGTAATAATATGCATATCCGGTGCTGACATCGATCACGGTGCAGCAAGTAATAATGTGCCTGGTCTGCGGCGCCAGGACATTTGATATTGCGTTAAAAGGATCCGCGCAGAGCAGGATCAGCAAATCCATTATGATCATACCAATTATCAGCGGAGCCGGTGCTGCTATTAAAAAACAGAGAACAACTGCCATTGTCCCTGTGACCGGGAAAATAAAGCGGCAGTAATAAACAGATCTATCCATAGTCCACTCTCCTATCGTGTTTAAGATGGCGGTAAATTGAAAAATCCTTTAAACTCAAGGCCTTTATCAGGTACTTTCGTTTCCAAAACTGTTTCAAAACCGGTTTTGGAACAAATTTCCCAGGGGTTTTGAAACAAATTCCGGGGGTTTTGGAACAAATTCCGGAGGTTTCGGAACAGATTTCAGGGGTTTTGAAACAAATTTCGGGGGTTTTGGAACCAATTTCAAGGGTTTCGAAACAAATTCCGGAAGTTTCAAAACCGGTTTTGGAACAACTGGAATCTAAATATCTCCGAATAAATCAAAGAGATTGAGCTGGATTCCATCGTTATCCGGATCAGGAAGCACGGAATCTGTTTGATAAGTTTCTTTGCTTTCCGGATCCGGATCATCCAGAAGCTCTTCCGCAGGGAGCGGATCCGGTAGATAATATTCCTCCGGATATTCTTCCTCCGGCAGCTCCTGCCGGCACCGGCGCTTTAGCTTCCTGATCACACGACCGCGGGAGTCGATCTTCTTGCCGGCAGTTTCACGGTCATACCAGCCCTTCCGGTACCAGCGCTGGTAATGATCGTAGGATCCGTATTCATTGCGAAGGTGCATTGCAAGTTCTTCAGATGCTTCGCTCATCACTTATCACCTCCTTACATTGCACATCCAGAAAGCATTTTCTGAAGTGCATTATAATCATAATTTCTCTGTTCAAAGTCCCGGAAGCTGCCGGGTTTTACGTTGGATGGATAAGAACAGGTTCCATCCCAGTATGGAGTGGAAGCAACGGTAGCAGTATGCACCTTTCGGGACTGATCAGCGTTTACGGGTTGTACGTTCTGTGCATACTGTGTATTGGCAGCAGGTTTATATCCGGAGATGCCGTTGCTCCTGCCGGATTTTCTGCTCCAGAAACGCTCATTTCGGGCAATCCAGCGCTTTACGGATTCTTCAACATCAGTGATAAGTTCCCCTTTGGCTGTAATCCAGTTGCGCAGCCTATAATAGTTAAAATATTTCTGTGCTTCGGATTTCGTAGATCCATTATCTGTAAAAAGCTGGATAATGGTTTCCAGAGTGGGAACTGCGGTATCGGGAATCTCTTCAGATGTCTCGTCCTGACAAGGTATATTTATATTATTACTATGTATATTAGTATTATTATTTATATTATATATAGGGGATGCGATCGCATCATTTTCGGATGCGACCGCATCTTTTCGCATACCGTTCGCATCGTTTCGCATGCCGACCATGCCGGCTGCATGCGCAGTAAGTACCGGTTCGTCGCCGTGTGATGCCTGTTCGGCAGTGAAAATTATTGATTTCTGACCGGGAATATCGCCGGAGCAGGGAGAGGGCGCAGCGGAAGCGGTCTTCCAGCGGGACCTGGCATTGGCTGCATTGGTTTCGGATTTCTTCTGTTTTTCTTCATACCAGGAATCAAGGTCAGATTTCAGGAATGACCAGATGATTTTCGCACCGGCCTCCAGAGCGATGGAGGCTTCCAAAGCATGGAACTGCTCCGGATCCATTGTTCGATAGCTGCGGATAAGCGCAAAGAGACGTCCTGCCTGATCAAAGGTCAGGAGATTGAATTGGTCAAAGTAATCCTCAAATAGAGGGATAAAATTTTTCTTTTTCGCTTTAGCCATTGTAATACCTCCGATGAGGTACACGGCCAGTTGACATTTTATTGAACTAAAAAAAGCCCTGGCGTGTACCAATCGTTACCAGATGGTAACGATTTTTTTAAATTTTGGGTACACAAACCAAAGCCTTTGTGATACAATGAATTTGCGAGGTTCATTGTTTCATAAGGCTATTGGCTTATGTAATTATGATCAGGGGCTTTCAGTTGGCGCTGGAGGCCCTTTTTCATTTTATATTATTTAAACAGATCCCAAATACTGAATGTAGTTTTATGGTAAATTTTATTATACATTGCTTTTTTGGGATTTTTAATCCAGCCGGTTCCCTTTTTTCCATATCCGGGAATGAGGGCTTTCTTCACTGCACGTTTTGCTTTTCCTTTTGTACGTGCACTGATACTTTTCTTTATACTTGGTTTTCTCATTCCGACTTTCATCTATCATTCCTCGTTGATTAATAACATTTCTTACATGGATCGTATCCGGCAGCTTCGGCTTCTGATCGGGTCACCTGGCGTGCTCTGCTGGGATCCATATTTCCACATTTGGGTTTGTTGTGGTATTTGGAACCGGTTGCTGGAATCCATACCATTTCTGTGTTTTCCTTTTCAGCCGCTTCTTTGGAAGCCTGAATACTTTCCTGTTTAGCCTTTTCTTTTTCAGCCGCTGCCTTGGAAGCCTGGATACTTTCCTGTTTAGCCTTTTCTTTTTCGGCCGCTGCCTTGGAGGCCTGAATGCTTTCCTGTCTGGATTCTTCAGCTTCAACGCTTTCCTGATAAGGTGTTACAATTGAAAGTGCAGCAAGATCCTTTGTAATCTGATTCAGATTTTCCTGAACAGATTGATCTTCAGGATTTTCCGTACCACGGTATACATACTTTACAATCTGATATGTATCAGTTCCCAATTCAGAGTAAGGATCCTGATCGTCTTCATAAGCGTAATCCAGCAGATAGCCGTAATACATGGTTTTTTCCATTGTTTCGGGGCTGTCAAAATATTCAGGATACGTATTGGTGATGAAGGTTACGGCGTCTTCCAGCTGATCATCGGTCGCAGTTTCTGCATCGCTTTTGGCAAGTGTACCGATTGCATCTACCATTGCGGAGCTGCCCTGATCGTTTCCTTTTGTTGCGGCAGCCAGATATTCATCTACTGTATTGAAATCAGAAAGCAGAATTTTGGCGGATTCAGTAACTGTCTCTGTCTCGGTTTCTATTATGGCGGAGCCGCCTGTTTCTACGATGTTTTTGGCAGCCTGATCCGAATCCGAAGATGTCGGAAGCATCATTCCACCCGCCAGAAATGCAACAAAACATGCCAGTGGTAATCCAAGATATTTTTTATTGAATTTTCTTTTGAACAGTTTGACTACAATGTAGACTAATGAACCGAAGAAACCGAAAAAACCAATCATGGCCAGAGTTAAACCGATCCCACCGGCAGCCGTAATAATGGCAAGGAACGCAAACAGAATAACTGCCAGTATAATTGTTCGCTTAGGTACTTTTTTGTTTTTCATCTCTCTACCTCCAAATGATAAATATGGGAGGAATATCCCTCCATATTATTATCCTTGATTTGGAGTAAAAGGTAACGCATTTCTTAAAAAAAATACAATATTCTCAAAAAAAATACAAAATAGACCATTTTGAGATGATTTTTCAAATTGTCCTATGACATATTACCATACCTCCGGAAAGGAGGTATATGCCATGCGAAAGAATCATGCTGAAAATCAGTCAGGATATCAGGTAAGGTACATACAGATGCCCCAGCATCCGGAGATCTATGCTGTTTTTTACAGGAAAGAGCATACACTCTGTCTTAACAGCTGTTTTTCTGGCGACTCAAAACTGATCATCGTGCAGCAGGAAAAATAGATTCAGCTGATATTGGAATCAGGCCCGTCCTCCGGATCAGGATCAGTGGGCGGGTATTTTTCCAGACATTCCTCCAGGGTATCTGGAATATCCGGGAAAGGCTTGGAATATTCAAAGTTCTGAGATTGTTTATTCTCATATATCTTTTGAATTTCAAGTAATTCGGTAATTTGATGTTCTATAAACTTTTTATATGGATCATCTAATAAATCATATTTTTCCATAATAATGGATATAGGATAATCACATCCATTTAAATAGCTTAAATCATCATTTAAATCGTCCATCAACCAATCTGAATCGACATTATATTTTAATGATACACATGTGATTAACATTGGCGTTGGGGAAACATTTCCTAATTCGATATTAGATAGATTCCCACGAGAAGTGCCAATTGATTTAGCAAATTCTTCTTGTGTTAATTTATTTTTCTTTCGAATCAATCTTATTTTATCGGCAAATTTCATTTACATCTCCCTCCTTAAAAGCATAATAGCAAACACAAATGCAATTGTCAATGAAAAAATCATTAATACAAGCAAAAATAAAAAATAAAAATATTGACACAAGCATAATAAGGTGATAATATGAATCAAAACAAGCAAATTATAAACAAAAAATCATTAATACAAGCAAAGGAGGCAAAATGGATAGAATTTTGACAGCAAATCAGATTGGAGAGTTAGCTAAAAATCTGTATCCCAAATATCAGAATTTGATTTTAACAAACATCACAATGTTGTTATTCCAGCAGTGTTGTGATGAAGAAAAAGAGAATGCTAAAAATAATGCAAAAGAATCTGAGTGATCTGCCTGATGTAAAGCAGGAAAGGAGAGTACAGAATAATGTATTATAAAATGCTCATGGATATCGATAAGGCAATAGTTGCAGAGTATGCAGAACTGAAGCTTCAGGGAAATATCCGTAAGAAAATTATTCATTGTTTTTCAATCCTTTCATATACTCAGCTCTGGCAGGAGCCTGTATAGAAATTATAGAACAGGATTAGAAAAATGAAAAGAAAATTTGAAGGTGGTGCGAGACGATAAAGATGAAAGATGATCTTAAAGAAGATATTCTCATACTTGTTATCATAATTATCGCAATAGTGACAACATTTATCTTCGCTAAAATGGCGATGGACCTCATTTGTTATATTGTAGATGCGATATACAACGTATTCAAATTATTTGCATGATAAGAATTGCAAGGAAGGAGGGAGATTTGTAGATGCTGAAGCAGTGTAAAGTATTTGAATTAAACGAAAATGCAGCAGTCGTAATCCGTTTTACTGACGGAATAATAAAAGATTATGCGAACTGTAAGGAAAAAGCAGCAGTACCCGGAGGGCCGGGAAAAAACTGTGCAGACTGTTCACTTGATATTCCCAATAATAAACATTGTCTGTTGACGATGTTTCCGGAGATCGAAGAGGAACTGGAGAAAAGAAAGGCGGAAAAAGATGAAGAAATGCAGTGAATGCAGATTTGCGAAGTTTGTAGATGGCAATGGTAATCCGAACCGTTATTACTGTTATAACGAAGATGCACGGTTCGCAAAAAGCGAGTGCGATCCGTATCCACTGATCTGCAGGACAGATCGGCACAGCATCGAGATGAAAATCAAGACAAGTCCCAGATGGTGCCCGTTCCGGAAAGCATCGAAAGGGCAGCAGGAGCAGGGAAAGAAATATATTACAGACAGAGGCCTTCTGGCGTATGTCAGTAACGGGTTCGGCAAGGACGGTAAGTGGATGACGGTAGCCCATAAAGATACCTTTCAGGGAACACACCGGGTTGTGAGCAAAAATCTTCCGCTCAGGGACACCAGGGAAGAAGCTCAGGCGGATCTGGATACATATGCAAGGAAGCGGGGTTGGAAAGAATACAGGTGGTAAAAGGATAGACAGAAAAAAGGCTTCCGGCAGAACCAGAAGCCCCTTCCTGAGTGGTTTCCACTCATATCAAGTCAAGTAAAACAATTATATCCTTTATGGATGTGGTTGTCAATCAAGAATTTAGAAGGGGATGGACTTGGGATGGCAATTTATACGGAGCCAAAGAGAAAAATCAATGTTCCGCTGGATATTGAAGAGATCATTCTGATCAAGGAAAGTCTGGATGATGCGGCGAAAAAGCAGAAGGCTTTTTCTGAAAATCCGCGTACCAATATGGCATTAAGCGGATCCGCGCGTAAGAAGTCAGATGCGATGCAAAGCCTGATGGACAGATTGTCCATCTACGGATATGGATATCAGGGTTAAGCTTCTTGATGGGCATGGCCCTTGGAATAAATTTATCACAGCACTTTATTGTAAGCCGTGGCTGTCGGCTTTCCGGCAGCCGGAAAGGAGGAACATATGGCAGAGGGGAAAATGTACTATACAATTTCAGAACTGGCAAAAATCGGATTTTCAAAATATGAGCTGCAGTGTGCAACCCGCATTGAAGGTCAGACTTTTGCAACCAGACAGCGATCAGGACGCGGAGCAACATGGCGTTTCAATCTGAATGAGTATATTGAGTTCAGAAAACGGCAGATTGCCGGATAAATGTTCGAAGTTACCAACTGGTAACTGCACAGAAGCGTGTAAACGGATATCGTTACCAACCGGTAACTGTTTTTGGTGGAATTGATTACCAGATGGTAACGATTTGGAATAAAGTTACCATCTGGTAACGGTTTAATAGAGACGAAGTTACCATCTGGTAACTGGAAAGGAATAAAAAAGATGAGACTGGGAATTGATTCAGGAAATTTCTGGACGAAAAGCAGTACGGAATTTTCGTACCAGAGTGGTTGTATTGAGTGTGCTGCAGAACCGGTGGCAGCAGACAACAGGATTGTATATGAGAACAGGTTTTATTCAGTGGGAGAATGCAGGGATGCGATAGAAACAGATAAGACCGAAAATGACAACATGTTCCTGCAGATGCTGCCGGCTGTGGGACAGGCAATTGTGTCACGGAAGCTGAAACCAGAGCAGGAGCTGGAACTGGGTGTGGGGACTCCGTTGAAACGGTACGGACGGGATGCGGATAAGTATCAGGAGTATTTCAGAGACCGGAAGTTCAGTTTTCTATGGAATGGAAATCCATACAGCATTACGGTCACACGGGTTGAAGTTTATCCACAGGGGTATGCAGCATATCTTGCCAATTACGATAAGTTTTCAAAATATGCGGAATTGAATGTGGTTGATATCGGTGGAGGGACGGTGGATGCTTTCAGGATTTCTGGAGGTATGCCGATCACATCGACGTTTGTAAGCCTTAATATCGGAGTGATCACACTGACGAATAGATGCCGGGATGATCTGGAACCGGAGGGAATCTATATCAGCGAGAATCAGATCTGCAGCTCTGTGAAAGAGGAAGAAAACCTTCATCTGAAGGCAGAGCTGATCAACCGCGTCTGCCGGATCCAGAGGGATCAGTACATAAAGGATTTGTTGTACCGCCTCAGGGAGCGTGGGTTTGATTTTTCTGTACCGACCCTATTTATCGGTGGCGGAGCGATGCTGCTGATGAAATTCTGGGAGCAGTATCAGATTAATACAGTGGGCTGTCTAGACGCAATGGCCAACGCCCGCGCATATGAAGCGCTGCTTGACCGGGTGATGTGATGGCAAGGATCAGGAAGCTGCTTTCACTGGATCCGGATGTGGAAGCGCATCGAAAGGCTCTGGAGATTCTGGAAGCACACGGCTGCAGTTCAGATTTCATCGTGGAATGCATTTTACACTATGAAAATCTCCTGACCAGAGAAGATCTGCAGCAGGAACTTGAGAAATTTCTTCAGAGAAAGTCTCCGGATGTATCGGAATCACTGGATATGGAACGTGTGGATGATATCAGAGAAAGCAGCAGTGCAATTAATCAGATTCCGGCTGCTATGTTTGACCTTATGAAACAGATTTAGATAGATCCTGCACTGTCGGGAGACAGGGCACATGGAACTTCCTCTATAATTTCTCTTTTTGGTGGCCGGCATGGGAGATGCATGCCGGCTGCGCGTCGGGGCGCTGATGGCACAGCGGAGCCGGGATAATCCCGCTGTCCCGGAGAGCCGGTTCGAATCCGGCCCACGGCATTGGACAGTTTGAATACTGATTTGATTTTTCTCCTTTCACACACGAGGGCGGGTGAAACCCAGACCGCCCCAAATAGGGCTATCGCCAAACGGTAAGGCACAGCACTTTGACTGCTGCATTTCCGGGTTCGATTCCCGGTAGCCATGCTCCCCTCTACGGAGGGATTGTAGCTTCCATATTTTATTCCTTTATAAAACCGGTCAGTTACGGCTGGCCGGTAATGCGGATATGGCGCAACAGGCAGACGCGCTGGATTTAGGTTCCAGATGCTACGGGTTCGAATCCCGTTATCCGCACTCCTTCATTATTGAAGGACATGGTATTTCCTCTTAGTCATATAGATGGGCCGGTATTGGGGAGTACCGGCCCGGAAAAAACAGAAAGGATGCAAGCGTATGAAAGAAAAGATGAATATACTGCTGGATGACACAAAGATTTATTTTTGGATGGCTTTTACGGTTTTTATTATCGGATTTGCTTTTCAGGCCGGAAGCAGGATGTTTAATCATATTGCAGGTGGTTGATTAATTCAGAATTTTAATTAAGGAGATGATGCAAA
>JALFLM010000113.1 GCA_022774705.1 Lachnospiraceae bacterium
TTTATGCGAAGGGAACCCTTATACGGTTGCTGAAATCTTCTCTGCATCACCTTCCTGAATATACATCAGAATATCGAGTGAAGAGCGGCGTTATAGCTCCGCTCTATTTATCGTGTCGCAAATCGACTGTGAATAGTAACAAACTGGTAAATGTATGTTTTTCCTGTGGACACACCATTCCATTCATTGTCTAATGCTCCTATACAGGCTGTCAGACCGGTTTGCCAAGGCCCTGCCGCTCCGCAGTGCGAAGCAGCCTTTACAAGGCTGGCTGGGATCCGGTAGTCTTTGAATGGCAATGTCTGACTACGCAACGTAATCGTCAGCTGTGCAGGATAGTACATGCAAGCTGGTGTTTCATAACCGGACCGTTGCTGAGTGTTTATCCATCCATGCTCTGGCGGATCTACAAATAGTATAATGACTACAGCTTTTTACCAAACATTGGACTCACCTCTTTCATAAACCAAAGGAACAGAATCTCAAAAACATGGATATTAAACATTTTTTCATGCTCCTTGTGTTTTTATTAATATAACGCTTCAGAACAGTTGAACTGCTCATAAAAGTGTGCGATTATGCTAAAAAGAGAGCTTAACCATACTAACTCAAAGATGGTTGATATCAACAGTTTTGTTCTGGTTGTTTTGTTACTAACGTTCGCTATAAAGCGAATCCACTCACTAACATCTTATCTTAACGTTACTCAAACTAAATGCGATAAATATTTGTCTAATCCACTTTAAATTATCTGAATATTATCATAATAATATATTTTTGTCAATATATTACATTGTATACCGAGGTATTTATTTTTTTATTTATATATGATATATTAATATCAAGGAGGAATTATGGCATTCAAAGATAATGTAAAAAAAGGAACCACTGAATTACTGGTGCTATCTCTATTAAACAATGAAGATATGTATGGTTATCAAATTTGTCAGACTCTTGCTGAAAAAAGTAACCATATCTACATGATTTCAGAAGGATCTCTCTATCCTATTTTGTATAGACTCTCTCAAGCGGGTTACGTTACCGAACATGTAGAATTAGTGAAGCGCAGATCCAGAGTCTACTATCATCTTGAAGAAACCGGTCAAAATTACTTTCAGCAGTGTTTAAAAGAATATCGTATGCTGATTTCCAGCATATCAGAAATTTTAGGAGAATAATGGATACAATTGAAAAAAAATACATTAAAATGGTAAAAAAATGCTTGCCATTACGAACCGATAACAGAAAAGAAATTATAAATATTATCCAAAAAGGGATTCATGATTATATTCTTGACTAACAGATTACAGATTACAACTCACTAATTACTGGTTTTGGCAGCCCCCAGGAAATTGTAGATCATTACATTGATGAATCACCAAGTCAGTTACGATTGCAGAGAAACACGTTTACTGTACTGATTATGGTATTCGCATTTCTGTTAACCTGTTCAATTTTAATCGCAGTTTCATACTATTATTATGATAATACACCGAGCTATATTATCGAAGAATCACCTGTAAAAACTGAAACTTTACCCAATGAATTCTAAGGAGGATTTATGCGCAAATTTTTTTCATTTATTACATTTTTATCAGTTTTATTGACTTGCTTTCACTCATCTGTAATTTCAAAAGCAGCCAATTCTGATGCCGTCTATTTGGATGATGGGTATTATATTATTACAGAAGAAATACAATATTCTTCAGTTCTTTCCGAAATTACTACTTATTCTACAACAACTCAAAATGCTTCCAAAACCAGCCGCTTGTATGACGCAAATGATCAGCTTATTGCTACATTTACAGTATACGGTTCTTTCTCCATCAACAACGGAACCAGTGTAAAATGTACAGATGTTACTTACAGCCAATCTGTTTCAAGCAGCAAATGGAAATTTTTATCAGCGACAATTAGCCGAAATAACACATCTATAAATACTGCATCTGCAGTCGGAACAGGAATGTTTAAAAATGTAAATACTGGAAAACAGGTTAATATTTCAGTTACTCTTTCTTGTTCAAAAACAGGGGTTTTGTCATAAACTTAAAGTTGGAATCAAACAATTAATGGGAAAAGGTGGTATTCTTTGACCACCTTTTTCTTATTCGGGACAAAGCTTATAAGGAAATTGCATTACGAACCATAACTCTTCTATTGTGTCTGTTTCCCGGTAGTCAACTGCATCTGCCAACAGAAATACTTTATATTTCTTTTTTGAATTCTAAATCTATCGTATATAATTATATCCTCTCAGAAAAAAGAAGCCCTGCTCAGTTCGATACGCAAGACTTCTTAAATTATAATTACCTGTTTTACCTGAAACAAAACCGCTTCAGGCACCGGATCAGTTCATGGATGATTTCTTCCGGTTCTGAAATAATACAGTTTTTTTCATACATTGCCCGAAATGTGATGACATCCGGATCAGTTTCGGAAAGGGAATCCCCGAAATAAATTGCAGCGACTTCAATCCCGGATTTTCGTGCCTGGACCACAGCACTGTGGACATCTGCTTCCCCATCGCTGTGACAGTATTCACTCGGCAATCCGTCTGACAGAACGAAAAGTAGCTTTTTTCTCTCCGCTCTTGCAAGCAGCTCCCGGACCGCGACCCGGATTGAATAGCCATCCTTATTGCCGCATCCGGAGCTTTCATTGAGATAGAAGTTATATGCCCCGTTTAATGGAATCCGTTCCTCCCAGTTTTTGATCAGATAATGATGCGCACTGTTTATCCCATAGGAATCAAACGCTGTGATTTTTACCGGCATGATGTCCTGAAAAGCATGTTCAATGACAGAAAGGGCCTGACAGCAGTAATCGCGTTTGCTGTATCTGCCATCACCCATGCTGCCGCTGTTGTCCATCAGGATATAGCAGCATCCATCAAACTCCTCTGTTTTCTGTTTTTTGCAGAACACATCCATTTCATTCATTGCCAGTTTGTATAGAAATCCATTGTCCATGCGGCCGGATTTCTGACTGCGCAGCGCTGGTTTCTCCCTATTCCGGAAGATCTTCTGAATCTTCCTTTTCAGGACATTTGCCCGGGATTCCAGGTCTGCAGGCATCCTCTCTTTTGCCCGGTACTTTCGTTTTTCTTCTTCAAAATGCACCTCATAATCATACATGGAATTGACTTCCCGTAGATCGATTTCTTCTGCATCCGCATTTCCGGTTGTTTCCTGCTTCGGTATTTTCCTTTTATCAAGATTTCCGGCACGGATGGAAGAAACCACCTCGCTTTCCGAGTTCTGCCGGGCGGTTTCCCGGATCTGCTGAATCCGGTTCTCCCGGGATTCTTCATACGGGGAACCGGAACGGCCAAAAGACTGGCTGTTCCCGGAAATTTTCTTTTCTTCCTCCGTCTCCAGATCCGATGCTTCGAACAGAAAAACCATGCCTTCTTCTCCGATTTCTTCTGTCCGGGAGTCCGCTGAAAATGACTGGTTCCGGACAAACTGTCGGATCAGGCTTTCCAGAAGTTCTTCCAAAGCTGTTTTTCTGGAAGCTTCTGCAATTTCTACTGCCAGCAGGCGGCAGATTTGAATGGCCTCCTCCATACAGCTCCGGCAGGTATTCGAGGCGACCCCTTTTCGAATATGCGGGATCAGCTTCTGAATCAACTCATGGATATGCAGATCCCTGCTGCATACCGCTGTAAAATCTTTTTGATAAATGGACATCGTGGCCAGTGTGAGGATCTGATTCAGCACAATCGCCAGATAGGTACCGGGATTTTCCAGATGCTCTGCCATTTCCGGAAGCACCGGTGTTTTCTCCCAGTCCTCCCCTCTGCAGCAGATCACGTAATTTCGAAATCCGGGACGCTTCAGGCAGCGGATCCGTTCAATCCGCCCGTCTTCCAGACTGTTCATAATAAAATGTACCAACTGTCGTATGGCATATTCTGACAGATGATAGCCCTGGCTTTTCATCTCTTCCAGAAAACGCGGGTAATCCTCCGGTTTTCTGAAAATGCGGGGCCGTTTCTCCACTGCTTTTGAAAACGCTTCACAAACTGCACGGAAGCCGCCATCCAGACCATAGTCCCAGGCCTTTTGTGTGGTGGATAATACGTGCTGCATTTCATGGCCCAAGCGGAACATGGTCCACCTCATCAGATTTTCTTCTGTATCCGTTTCTGCATCTGCAAGCCCGATATGGATCACGGCATGATTGGTATAGCATCCTTCATCCAGGGAAAGCTGCAGAACCGGCATCCGTTTTTCCGGAAGTACTGCCAGTCCGAATTTCATATAACTGTCCAGATACCGTGCATATTTCCGGATAAAATCTTTTTTTTCAGATTCAGAGAGCATCCTTTTCTCCTTTGTTTCGTTCGCTTTATTCTCAGCTGTGATCATTTCCATGGCATTCTTCCTGTTCTTCCCGGATTGAATGATCCCCCGCTTCCATCCACTTCCCGCTTTGATGGCTGAAAGAAAACAAAGAGTGGTTCGCCAGAAAAAACAGGGGAAACCAGATGCAGGGAAGTATGATCATGGCAAGCTTCAGCATCGGATTGCTGTCCACCAGGCAAATACCAATAAACAGCAATCCGCACATAACAGCCGATATGGCCATCAGGATATGATTTTTCATCTTCTTTTGCTCCTTTGTAAATCACAGCGTAATCTTTTCATTCAGCTGTGCGGTTAAGGCAATACGGTCATCAATGGGACAGGTATTAATCACATGGATCCGGATCTGATCCGCCAGTGTAGTCGCCCCGGGAACCTGCGCTGTGGCATTTAATGCACGGCAGAAACCGCGGATATTCAGGCAGCTGTTCTCAACCTGCCCGTTATGTACCGCTGCCAGCAGAGACTGGTAGAACTGGTCCGTCTGTGAAAAATACCGCTGGTCCAGCCTGTCTTCTCCTACCACCGCTTTCAGCTGCTTCTCAATGGACTTTGGATAGTTAAACTGAATGCAGCCAAAACGTGACAGGGTCGCATCATTCTGCTCACATACACCGGTGTAGTCTGCATTCTGCGTTCCAATCAGAATGCAGTCGGGGTTAATGGTGATCCTTCCATATCCCGGGATGTCAAGAAACCCGGAACCATCCGTGATCTGGTTGGCAAAAGAGGAGAAAAAATTGGCTTCTGCCATATTCATCTCATTAAAACACATCACCCCTCCATTCCTGAGCCATTCCACAAGGCAGGACTGCTCCTGCACAATGGCTACCGAAGCCGCTTTTGCCCTCAGATATTCAAACTCTGCAGCCGCTTTGTATGCCTCCGGGTTTACCGTACCATTCATGACTTCCAGATAGCATTCTGCCATTTCCGGCGTCAGCATCCGGGATGCGGAATTGTCGGTGGACTTGGAGCCATAGACATCATCCGCTGTCATGCTCCGGTTGAAGGAAATCATATAGTAAGGCTGATTCCGTACCATAGCCACGGTCTCCGCACACATATTCTTTCCTACGGATTTGTCTCCTTCGTAAATGGTTGCTGCCCCGATCAAAGTGTTCAGCAGGCAGTCACTGAACAGGGAGGCTTTTTTCGATTCCGGATCGGGATCCACATAAATGGTACCGGGTACATTGGCCGGCCGGTCATAGTGCCGGTATGTGGAGAGCACCTGACGGATCATCTCATCATTGCAGCGGTGTGCTTTCATGACCCGGATGTTCCGTTCCAGTTCTTCTTCTGTGCAGAAATGGTGGTCCAGGATATGTTTTTTCAGATCGGCGAATACTTCCGTATCCACTTCCATTTCCGCCTTGACCACTTCTTCTCAGGAAAGTTCCGCCTTCATGACATTTCCCTTATGTCCTTTCAGGAACAGCTGATAGGGAATCTCTTCGGAAAGAAGGTTTTTAATTGCTGCTTCCGCATTTTCCTGTTCTGCAGCCAGAAAACCGATGCCGTTTTCTTTTTTCAGTTCCTCCGCAAAGAATTCAATCTTTCCCAGCTTTTCATTTTCCGCTATCCGAATAGGAACAGGCAGATATGCTGCTTTCAGGGTATCCAGAAGCATGAGCATTTCCGTCCCCTTTTTATATGCAGCGGTCTTTTTGATTTCAATGGTTAAGTGCTTCAAATCCATCTTCCTCCTTGGAAAGAGAGCATCCGGCCTGCTACCTGATGCTCTCGTTTTGTCTGTAATATTTTTCTTCGCTTTAACTTACCCTGGTTCCTGCGGATTTCGTTTTCTCATATGGATTCTCAAAAGAAAAGGGTTCCCCCAGGATCTCATGGCATTCCATCAGGAACTGATTAAAAACCCGTTTACCCTTTGCTCCATAGGCAACCGACTGCCCGGTGAGATACAATTCATCCCTGGCCCTGGTGGAGGAGACAAACAGCAGACGCCGTTTTTCTTCCACTTCTTCCCGGGTCAGCCCTTTCGTATGATAGTGGCTGATGGCATTAAAAACAATGGGCCATTCCATTCCCTTGGAGGAATGGGCCGTGGTCAGAACCACGCCGGGATAGTTCTTCTCCCTCCTGGCACACTGTCCTTCCCCATACTGATCGTAATCCAGGCAGTATTTCATCATTTCTTCCAGATTGGAACGCAGATACAGGGATTTCAGAAAAAGATCAAAGATCTCATCCTCATCCTTTAATGCTTCCACCATCTGCTGAAACAGGAAAAGGTCATTCCGGCTCTGCAGCTGCAGAACCGTTTCTTTCAGCTGTTCCATCCGGGTTTGGATTTCTCCATCCGTCCGGTCCAGCAGCGTGTTTTTCGACGCCGCATTCAGATACACAAAGGCATCCTTTGTGGCGGTTGGATCTTTCATGAACCGTACCAGAGCAATTGCTGCCAGCACCCGCGAATTATCCAGCATCGGTTCCGGATTCAGCATCACCCAGGGAATCCCTGCTTCCGTACAGGCAGTTCCCATTTTCATGAGTTCTTCCCGGGTCGAAGCAAGATACGCCATCTCCTCGTATGCCGTTCCTTCCCCATGTTTTTTCACGATCTGTTTCAGAATACAGGAAATCTCATCTTCTTTTTTCCAGAACTGCTTCACGGTTACCGGAGCTCCATGCGCTCTGGTCGCAGCCAGGCTTTTCATCACACGATTCACATTTTTGGAATTGACCTGGTTTGCGAAATCAATAATCTCAGGCGTTGACCGGTGATTTTCCAATAAATAAAAATCCTCTCCTTTCTCTTTCAGTCGGTCAAAAAAATTGATGATAAATTCCGGAGTCGAACCCCGGAATGAAAAAATGCTCTGGGAATCATCGCCTACCACCATAAAAGATTCAAAAGCCGGGGTATCGATCAGACATTTCAGTATTTCAAACTGTAGTTCATTGGTATCCTGAAATTCATCCACAATAATGTGTTGAAATCCATAATCTTCAAAATAAAACGGATTTTTCTGCAGCAGATCCAGGATCAACAGTTCCTGGTCCGCGTACTCGATCAGATTCCGCTCCATCAGAATGGAATCATATTCCAGATACAGATCCAGAAGCTCTGTCAGACCGGTTCGGTCTGTGACCGTGTACCGTGCGGCTTCCATTCGCTGTCTCAGTTTTTCCTCATCTCCTCTGCTCAGGCGTTCCCGCTTAATTACATCAAAAGCCATCGCCGCCGTATGCAGCGCTCCTTTTATATAAGGAAGGTTCATCTTGAAATTCTTATAATCCAGGCCATGGACTGTATGACTTCCAAGAAGTCCGGCGATAATGGAAAAACGCTCAATGTCATCGATCAGCCGCGGCGGTTTCGTAAACCCAAACAGCTCATAGTTTTTGGCAATGATATCATTCCCAAACGAATGAAACGTTGTAGAAGTCAGCCGGTCAATATCTGCAGGGCATCCCATATCTTCCGCATACAGTCTGACCCGCTCCCGCATCTCCTGGGCACCGGTGCTGGTAAATGTCAGCATACAGATCGCTTCCGGCTTTACACCTTCATCCAGCATAAATGCCACACGGAGAGCACTGACCAGCGTCTTACCGGCTCCGGCACCCGCATTAATCCGGGCAATGCCTTTGCGAAAACCAATGGCTGCCTCCTGCGTATCCGTCAATACCAGATCCGCAATCGGCCTGGCTTTTTTCTTTTTTTCCACGTAATGAGGCGGCTTTGTAAAGTTGCAGACCTCGTAAAAATCACATTTTTCGCAGGTTTTCCTGTCACAGATGGTTTCTCCCTCCAGAAAATCCTGAAACTGCGGCAGAAACCGGGCATCCATTTCTTCTGCTTCCGGGCTGAAGGCCGCATGATGCCGCTCCCACAGCGTAACCACGTTTCCAACATTTTTCTGATTAAAAAAATCCTCATCAAACGCTTTGTTGTCATCCTTTTTCCTGAGAAAATAATAGCTGGCACCTACATGGATGTTGCTATCCGATTTCCGAATCAGCGTTCTGCCATACAAAAGCATGGTATACAGTTCCAGACACTGGTTGGCGCCGGTATCTTTCTTTTTCCCGGTCTGGGTCACATTCGGAAGGCCGCACCGGAGCTTCACAACTTCAATGTAAGGTTCCAATGTTCTGCATTTTTCCTTTTTCCCTTTCTGATTGACAAAAGTCCGTTCAAATTCACGAACTCCCCGGAAAATCAGATCGGGAAGCACTTCCACTTCACACAGATCAAACGGGACAACTGTTTTTGCTGTGACAAACTCCGAACTGCGGGACTCACAGTTCAAATACCGGTTAATCTGTCGGAAAGCATCTTCAAGATGTTCCCATGCAGTCTGCTGCGTGGGATATTCCAGCTTTGCAAATCCTGTTTCCAGTTTTTCCCGGATCGTTTTTTCATCACATCTTTCCCTGTGACGAAGCCCTTCTTTAATAATGTCTTTGATCAGAGAAGCTTTATCATAAACATTCTCTGTCCTTTTGCCTGTTTCAAGCTGCAGCTTTCTGCTCCGTCTGAAATTACAGCGGTTAACCCCCTGCAAATTTCTGCTTTTCAATCGTTCCATTTTGTTTCCTCCTTGGTTTCAGGTAAAACAATATTCAATTGTCTTTTCTCCTGTGGATATGAATTGTTTACGATTGAAATATGTGGAAATTTATTTGATTTGATTTTAAGTTATTTTTTCGTGCCCAGTATTGTTTTTTTCGTGCAAATAGCATATAATGTACATATCAACAGGAAAGGAGATGATTCTATGGCTGGCACTACTACCAATATCAGCATCCGTATGGATTCCGATCTGAAAGCACAGGCTGATGCTCTGTTTGCAGAACTCGGAATGAACCTTTCTACGGCATTTAATATCTTTGTTCGTCAGTCGCTCCGCGA
>JALFLM010000131.1 GCA_022774705.1 Lachnospiraceae bacterium
GTTCGCGAGTTTAGCATCCGCTGCGTTTGTCATCGAGCGGGAGCGCGTCCCTGTACAGGACACCACTGCCGCTTCGCCTCACACCACTCCTGCGCCGAAACCGAAACAATACTACCTTTTTTCCTTTTTGAGTATTTTGGGGAAGTTGATGGCGAACATGGTGATTGTGGTCAGTGCTGCCAGAATATCCGATACCGGTTCGGCCAGGAATACGGCGAATACTTTGTTTTCGAAAAAGCAGGGCAGAATATAGATCAGCGGGATCAGGAGAATCAGTTTTCTCAGGCAGGCGAGGAACAGGGATATTTTTGCCTGTCCCAGAGCAACGAATGAAGTCTGGAACGTATTCTGAAATCCCATCATGAAAATTCCGCCGAAGTAAATATGCATTGCCCATACGGTGATCTCCAGCAGTTCGTCTGAGCTGTTATTGAAGATTTTTACAAAGAAAGCGGGGAACAGCTGTACCATCAGGAAAAATATGGTTGCTGTCGTTACACAGCTGATTGCCATCAGTTTGATTGCCTGTTTCACCCGATCATCTTTGCGTGCGCCATAGTTAAAACTGATCAGCGGCTGTGCTGCCTGTCCGATGCCATTGGAAATCAGCGAATTGATCTGCATCACACTGGACAGAATGGTCATGGCTCCCACGGCCAGATCCCCTCCGTATTTCGCCAGCGATGAATTGAAGCAGATATTCAGCAGACTTTCCGTGCTCTGCATCACAAAAGGGGATACCCCCAGCGCCAGGACCGGTCCCAGAACATCCAGTGAAACCTTCATATTTTCTTTTCGTATGTGAAGGATCGTTTTCTTTCCGGTCAGAAAACGCAGAACCCACACTGCTGATACAGCCTGAGACAGGACCGTTGCCAGAGCCGCGCCGCGTACCCCCATATGCAGCCCGAATATAAAGACCGGATCGAGGATGATATTGATCACCGCACCGATGACCACGGTCATCATGCTGATCCGGGTAAATCCCTGTGTTGTGATAAATGCATTCAGTCCCAGTGCGATCTGAACACAGATTGTTCCGCACACATAAATCTGCATATAGGACCAGGCAAATGGCAGCGTATCGCTGCTGGCGCCGAACAGAACCAGCAACCTTTGTCCGAAAATCAGAAACACCACAGTCAGAACGATTGAAATCATTAACAGGGCTGTTGTACAGTTACCCAGAATACGCTCTGCCTTTTCATTCTTTCCCTGACCCATGGCGATTGCTGCCTGCGGCCCGCCGCCCATACCAATCAGTGCACTGAATGCGGAAATCATCATAATGACCGGAAAGCACAGCCCCAGACCGGTCAGAGCCTGCACGCCCGTATCCGGTATGTGGCCGATATACATCCGGTCCACCACATTATAAAGCATATTCACCAGCTGAGCCGCAACTGTAGGAACAGCCAGAGAAAACATCAGCCTGCCCACGCTGCCGCTGCCCAGATCACGCTTCCCCCCGGAAGCACTGTTACGTTTCACTTTTGTACTCATCTGCATTCCTCTTCTCCTTTATTATTAATCATACAATTACCAATAATAGAACTTTTCCGGTCCATTTGTCAACGGATGACAAAAAATCCGGACAAAAAAAGAACAGGTTCTGCTATCTCCCTGTTCTTTCAGCAGATCATTTTGAATTTACAGATTATTGACTATACAAATCATTAGTAACGAATCATGAGTCCGAAGCTTTCTCCTCTGAAATAATCCGGACAGTAGTTGGTCAGATACAGCTGCATGGAACGCCTGTTAACCGGCATCTTCTGCAGGATACCATACAGCTTTTCCAGTGCTTCATCAGCCAGAATATTCTCCCAGATCCGTTCAAAGTTGTTATCGAGATAAACATTATAGGATTCTGCCCTGTCCGCTTCCAGTACGTTGATCTCGTCCAGCGGTATGATCATCTGGCTTCCGGCCTCCTGCTCCTGATCTAATTCAACATCGGCGTATTCCAGTTCGCCGTAATAATTCAGTTCTCTCATCAATCTGTTTGCAAAGGAAGTATTATTGATTCTCTCTACAATCTTTTCTGCTTTTTCCATTTTGGTCATTGTAATCACGTTGCCTCCTTCAGTGACTTTCGGGTTTCTTCTCTGTATTTATATAAAAAGCACAACCTATCTGTGCTCTCATGGCGCAGGATGTCATATCCTGTGCAAATAAAAGCATAACACCGTATCTGAAAAAAAACAATCATGAGACTGTATGAAAAAAGCAGTGTTCCATTTTCATTTTTGTAAATTTTTTTTGAAATTCATGTTTTTCCCAGCTAAATGTGGTATTTAGTATACAAAAAAACGCTTTTTATTGTATTCCTGAACCAATTTCCTAGCTGATCAATCCCTGCCAGCCTGGTATTACAGGCAGTTCCGATTCGAAAACCGTTCTCCGGGAGAGCCCGCAGAATTCAATCTGAAGCCAGTTTTTCAGATTGGCCCCATAATAAATGATATCGCCTCCGTAAACAGACAATACCGGTGCATCGCCTGTGCCTTCAAGGCAGACTGCATAGCGATGAGCATATAGAGGAATCAGCTCAGCCGCACTTCTCAGCTGCTCTCCTGCCAGTTCCAGAGCCTGATCTTCCTCCGACGGACGCTCCCCCCAGCAGACAGGCCAGACTTCCTCCAGTTCCACAGCGGTCAGCACACCTCTGACAGGTGCTCTCAGCTTCCGTTTCACAAACTCCACATATTCCGGCGATTCCTCCAGCCAGCGCACAAAACCATCCGACACAGGCATCCCCATCATGTAAAATCTGCGCAATTCCTCCGGAAATACGATTCCATACCGCTGCTGCACCTGATCCAGCTGCTGCGGGGTCACATTTTCCTGAAAAGCAATCCCCTGTTTTTTCATCTGTTCCACGATATCACCGTATTCAATCTGCATCCTGTTTCCCGATTTCCTTTCGTTCTTCTATTCTTCAGCTTCCCGGTTTCCGGCTTTCCTGCCGCCCTGTTCCCCTGTTACCGGTTTCCAGCCTTCCTGCTGCCTTGTTTTCCGGTTACTCAGCTTTCTGCTGATTTTCCTTCTCTTTCTCTTCCCGCCGTTTCTGCTGGGCTTTCTCCATCTCGATGCCAAATGTCTCCGCTGCCTTCTGGTATTCGTCCTCATCCTCAATATTTTCCAGTTCGGTGCGGTTATTGATCATGCGGAACAGGTAAATATCTCCCTCCGGATTATTCTTTAACGGCATTACCGCAACGTAATCCTTCGTTCCCATAACATATTTCAGCATAATGAGACAGTCGATCTTCTCCCCGTCATCCGTGGTGATCTGAATCACTCTGTCCTCCAGATTAATGCGGGAACTGCAGTCAGCACCACAGGTACTGCAATCCTGCGGATCGCATTTGTCAATCTTATTCATCTCATTCTCCATAATAAAATCCTCCATATATCATATATTTTATGCGTCAATTCAGCTGGAACCGGTCTGTTCAGAGCCGGATTGCCCGGAAACGGCCGACGAAATGCACTCCGCTTCCCCGGGGCAGCCAGATGGTTCATCCAGCCTGCTGCAGATCAGACGTATCCTGTCCTCATCCACTTTTCCTTTTGGTGCTTTCATAGTTACAACCAGATTGGATGTCCGGAAAATCTCCCCGGACATCTCCATGATCCGCTGAACGGTAACCTTCTGATAGGCCTCCTTCCGGTCCTCAACTGTCCGGTAGGGCTCCTCCAGAATATGACATTCGTAAGCCCGGTTCCAGTTAAAATCATCCGCATCGTCCAGCATCAGCTCCGCATTGTCCACATAGGGCGGCAGCACATAGGCCAGCTCATCGGTCAGACTGTATTTCATGGTACGGCATACCCGGATTACACGCTCCATGGATGTATAAAAATCCCCGGGGCGGACCTCATAGTACACACTGAGATTACCCAGATTGTTGTACCTCTCATACTGGGAACCGAAGCTGTAGATCATCCCCGTCTTCTCAGACAGTTCCTGATGAATCTTACAGCTCTCTCCTTCAAACATAATGTCATACAGAAGGGAATTTTCAGCCTCCGTATATCTCTCCGTATCCACATCAAAAGAAAATCTTACATAATAATATGTGCTGTTCTTCACAGCCACCCGGCAGTTTCTCCTGAAAAATGCATCAGGCACCGGGGCCAGATTGTTCCGCACAGGAACCGTCTCCCTCAGCGGATAGGAATCGATGCAGTCCATCAGAAAGGCAATGTCTTCTTCCGAATAACAGCCCGTCACATAAAAAAACAGGTTGTTGACAGAAAGCAGCTTCTCCCCGGCCCGGCGCAGCGCCTGCTTGCCCATATGATCCAGATTGGAAAATGTCCCTCCGATGGTATTTTTCAGGCTGGTTCCCTCCCAGACGATCTGCTGGGTAAAATGATCCAGCGAATGAAGTTCATCCGACTCCCGCAGTTCTGATTTGATCCGTCTGCGCTCCGTGGCAATATCCTCCGCAGGAAGCGTAAACGGTTCAAAAATCGACGTAAGTATCTCAGCCGCCTCTTTAAAGTGGACACATGCACCGGTAATCTCAAACTGCATGAATTCCTTATATGTACAGCCATTGAACTCCAGCCCCAGCCGGTCCAGAAGTTCAAAAAGCTTTCCACCGTATTTCCGGTTGATATTTTTGAATACCATATGTTCAAAAAAATGGGAAATACCATTTTCATCATCCGATTCAAAAAGAGATCCGGCGCGAAGATAAAGACAGAGACAGAAGCTGTGCAGATGGGGATTGGCATAGCTGTAAACCGGCACCCGGTTGTCTGTCATCAGCTCCAGCTCCCCTTCCTTCGCTGATCGATTGATATCCAGTTTTCTGATCAATATACACAAACACCTTTCCATTCATTTCTGTCTACTGATTGTACTTTTTCCCCCGGAAAAAGTCAACCGCAATGTTTGTGCATCGGGCAAACAATACCAAACATATGAAAACTTCTTAAAACGTTTGTATTCTGATTAATACTGTTCAAAACAACTGAAAACAATCCGGATTTTCCGATAATATTTATAGATTTTCACGCATTTACCGATTTATATATAGATTTTCTAAATGAATTATGTTAAAATAAGTAACAGCTCAATGTGGGATTGCAGCAGCCCGGCGGGTATTCATGATTGCCGCCGAACTGTTATATCAGATTATTCCCGATTGTGATCTGCAGAAGAAGAGGGGGATTATCCATGGAATTCAAACAGCTTGAGGCATTTGTAGCCGCAGTTGATTATAATAGTTTCTCAGAAGCAGCCAAGCACCTGTATCTGACTCAGCCAACAATCAGTGCTCATATCAGTTCTCTGGAAAAGGAACTGAACTCCAAACTGATCATACGTACAACGAAAAAAATGGAACTGACCGCCAGAGGGCAGCAGTTCTATGAATGTGCTGTAAATATCCTGAATATACGCAATAACATCGTGCAGGAATTCACCGGAAACGGCAAAAAGCTGATTTCACTGGGAGCTTCCACCATCCCCTCATCCTACATACTTCCTGAAGTTCTGGGGGCATTCCGCCGGGAAGCACCCGACGTGGCATTCAATATCTGGCAGGCAGACAGCAAAAAAGTCATCAACAAAGTCGTAGAAGGAACCATCGACTTCGGCCTCACCGGCATGACTCTGGACACGGATTCCTGCATCTTCATCCCCTTTTTTCAGGATGAACTGGCAATCGCCGCACCGGCCACCGACCATTACAAACGCCTGAAGGAACAGAATGCCGATCTGGAAACCTTATTAAAAGAACCCATGATCATGCGTGAAAACGGCTCCGGTACCCAGAAGGAAATCGACAATTTCCTCGGCCTGCACCAGATTGATGTAACAAAGCTCCAGGTTATCGCCCGCATGAATGATCTGGAATCCCTCAAACTGTCCATCACCAACGGACTGGGCATCTCCATCCTGTCCACTCTGGCGATCCGCGACATGGCTGCCTCCGGCAGGATCCTGGAATTCCCGCTGAGCGGTGAAGGACACACAAGAAACCTGTATATCGTATACAGCAAGCACCGGATTCTGAAACCCCATGCAAAGCAGCTGCTCCGGTTTTTAAAGGAGTATTATGTGCAGGAAGAGGAAGCGCTCTAATCAGCCGAATTTATACAGGAATCGATCAAAAGAATCGATAAAAGAATCAATAAAAGCCCTGCAGACCACTGTGTTTTCACCACATTTTCGACTGCCTGCAGAGCTTTTTAACCGATTCACAGTCTCTTCAGAAGACACCTCTTTTTAAAAAAGGCAATCCCATAACAGAGAATCTGATCATAATCCTCTTTATAATCTTCCGCGTATATCTTTTCCTGAATCTGGCAAAGTGCTTTTTCACAATCATCATCCATGGCCGCCAGCGTCTTGGAGTATTTTACTTCAAAAACAGCCACCCGGCTTTCCAGAGGATCACAGACAACAATATCACTTCGTCCCTCGCCATGTTCTTTGTTGGATTCCACCACATATCCGGCGCCTGCAAAAATGCCCGCCAGAAATGCATGATAAAAATCTTCTTTATAATCATGATAACTGATCGTTCTGCGAAGCAGTCTGTTCATCTCCTGAGAGGCTGTCTCACTGTCACCGTTCCACACTGCATCAAACAATGAACGGCGATTCCAGGTTCTGGCGCTGTCATCAAACCACTTCATAACTGTAGTTTCAAAAATCTCCCGGATTTCAGCATTCGGAATCATCAGAGCCGCCATACCATCCGGCAGAGGATTCGGCAAAGCAGCCAGCGCCTCCTGTCCTGCCCGGGTCAGATAACCGGTCAGATAGAGAACACTCCAGAGATTCTCCTCAGACGAATGCAGGTAATCATACGTAAGATCTTCATCCACACGCTGGACAATATAACCACCGGCAAGCAGAATTTCCAGTTTTTTTGTAATGCTGCTGCCCGCAAAATCGATAAAAGAACGGATAACCGCATTGTCACTGGTATTCTTCCAGTAACCCGCCGGTCTGGCTGCCGGATTTCGCTGAAGATCCAGCAGATAATTCATCACATCCCAGGGACAGTACACATCAACATCACCAAAATGATATCCATCATACCATGCTTTCATGCTGCCTGCATACTTCTCTGCACCTGCATCGGCCAGAAGCCGGTCCACATCACTCTGTGTAAAACCGAAATATTCATTCAGGCCGCAGGAAGCAATGGTATCCGATATGAAATTGTTGGTTCCTGTGAAAATGCTTTCTTTTGTGATTTTCAAGCAGCCCGTCACAACAGCAAAGCGAAGAAAAGGATTATCCTTCAGCGCTGTACCCAGCATTGCCTTCACAACATCCATCATCTCCGCATAATATCCCCTGTTTCCTGCCCTCGCAACAGGAACATCATATTCATCAATAAGCAGAATAACCGGCTTCTTATAATGTGCGCACATCATACGTGTCAGCAGCAGAAAACATGTTTTCACTTCATCATCAGAAGCTTCTTTCTGCAGAATCCGTGAGAAGAGCTTCTTATCAAAATCATGAACGTCCTCACTTTTCAGCAGAAAATCATACTGCTGGAATACATACGCCAGCATCGTTCGCAGCATTGCAAACGCACCTGCAAAATCCAGCCCATCCACATCCTTTAATGAAACAAATATGACCGGCCACTGATTCATCCATTCTTCACAGATTTGCCTCTCTCCGCTGATCTCAAGCCCTTCAAATACCAATCGGCTGTCTCTGGAAATATCAAAAAAACTTGCCAGCATACTCATACCCAGAGTCTTCCCAAAACGCCGGGGACGGGTAATCAGCGTCACCTCCGCAGCCCCATCTCTCAGCAATTCCGAAATCAGACCACTCTTATCCACATAATAATATCCGTTCTCCCGGATCTTCTCAAAATCTGAAATCCCGACAGGAAGACTGACTTTTTTCATAACGGCGCTCCTTTCCACAACTGTTTCTAAAAACATAACTGCATTCACAAAATAATCAATGGCCTGATAATCCAAACCTTTTAGCTTGATAAAATTGATAAAGCTATCATATCATGAACGTACAGTATTTAACTATCACAGTTGTATCCCTTCATCCATCCACTGTTTCACAATCTCAACATCCTCATTCACAGCTTTTGCTATAAACTCAGGCTCCATACCCATAGCCTTGAGATTCAGTACAGTCTCTTTCGCCTTATTGAATGCGCCTTCTGCTCTGCCTTCATTTCTGCCTTCATTTCTGCTTTCATTTCTTATGTCTGCTATTGCTTTACACATATCCATACCTGCTGCCTCCTGACTTAAATCAAATTTTAATTTTGAGTTTGTACATGCGTTGATTACCATCGCTGCTTTTCTGTCCATAGCTGCAAAGTTTTCGTTACCGGCTATCAGTTTTTCCAGCTGCTGCCTGTCAGTTGAGTACTTGATAAATGACAGGACTTCTTTTAAACTGCTGTGAAATTTATCCAGTTCTTCATCTTTCAGATTGGCTGGTGCAATGAGATGAATCCGATAATTCTCTACCAGAGACAATATCTCTTCATCCTGTACACAGAGCATGTCATGGAGACTCATGGGACCATCCCATTCTTCCGCCGAAAAGAAAATAACCAATGTGATAACAGGAATCAGACGATCTTCTTTGTAAAAACCGGAAAGATACTCTCCTGTATTATGATTCTTCGTATCTTTTGCTTTTCGATGTGATGCTGCTGCTTTTCTCACCTGACCGGCATATTCCAATGCATCGTATACCATGTTTTTCACAGGCATTGCATAATGAACCGCATCCTGATTCTCAACTCCCAATACAACATATGCAGCATGTTCATCAGCCTTTGCAGTAAGGTATTTCAGTTCATCTCTTACCTTCTGAACCGGAAGTTCCGCTCCATCTGAACCATATGGAACTTCCACTGCCACAGAATTCAAACGATGCAATCTTTCCGCCTGAATTACTTCTCTTCCTCCATAAATCAGATAATTAAACGCATCTGCAAAAACCTGATTATCTTCCATATACTGTTTAGTTATCGTATCTGTTTTTCCCAAATTTATCTTTCTCCTGTCTCGAGGAAACCGTAAGATAACATGATTTTTCAGAAACATATACGTTCAGGCGCCCTTTTCATTTCTGATATCCATTTTATCACACTGATTTCGCGTTTTCAAGTTACACATAATCCGGTTAACCTAGACTACTAGTATAATCATATTGTGTTTTTCCCTTTTTGTCAATCCCCTGGTTACAAAATAAAAATACCTCTTCTCATATGCCGCTGCATGACATAAAGAAGAGGTAGTCTTTCCGTTTTCCATATGTTTTTTCCACATGATTTACATCATCTATATTTCTGTTATTTCAGATCCACTCATAATCTCCGCCGGTGATCGCCAGACTCAGCAGGACATCCATTTTCTCCACGTCCTCGCCTTCTTCGATCTCGATCAGCTTCGCATTTTTCTCTGAGGAACCCATAACTTCGTCTGGTCCGATCTCATAATCCATGTCTTCCTCGCAGGAAGGACATACGGTCATTTCTTCCGTTTCTGTAGAAAGGAAACGATAACCGCATTTCTGACATTCATAATAGCCGCACTTTTCCGTGCCGTCCGGTATAAAATACATCCTCTTCTCTCCTTATCAATAATCACCTGATAATATACTGCCAATTACTGCTTTTTTGTTTTTACTGTATTATCTGCTTTGCATCCCTTACAGATATTTCAGAATCTGTTCCCAGTCTTCCAGCAGCTGCTCCATCTGCCAGCGGGCGTTGGCCGGGCTGCTGGAGGGAAGCTTTACGGCTTCCCTGCCGGTGACGGGATAGGCATATTTCTGATAAAGACTGTAGGCTTTCCCGCCGTTGGCGAATATCTGCTGAACAGGGGCATGGTCAAGCACACGGGGCATATCCGCGGGTACCACGTTCCTGATGCTGCTGTCGCTGGAGCCCACAATATCGCAGGCTGCCACCACATCCCAGATGGCGATTCTGTGCTTCAGCAGCAGCTCTTTCTTATCATTAATCGTTACCGGCAGCGGTTCTTTCAGAAGCCCCGCCAGAATTTTCCAGAACCGGTTCTGGGGATGGCCGTAATAAAATCCCTGCTCCCTTGATTTCACCGAAGGAAATGTCCCCAGAATCAGTATCCTTGAATGTTCGTCAAACACCGGCGCAAATGTATGATTCAGCATGTTTTCACCTCACATCAGGTACTTCTGCACAGCAGTCATGATTACATACTTCTCATCATTAATCACTCTGCTTCTCCACGCTGCCGCTGATATAGTTGATAAACTGCTGGGCGGTACGTCCGGAGATACCGCCGTGGCTCAGTTCCCACTTGTTGGCTTCTTTGCACAGTTCCTCATCCGACATGGTGATGCCGGCGCGTCGGGCCAGATTGATAACGATATTGAAATATTCCTTCTGGTTGGGTTTGGAGAAGCTGATGGTGACGCCGAAACGGTTAACCAGCGACATTTTTTCCTCCATGGTGTCGGAATGATGCATATCATTCTGATGTTCCATATCGTTGCGGTCATTCCAGTTCTCCTTGATCAGATGACGCCGGTTGGAAGTCGCGTAGATCAGGATATTGTCCGGCCGCGTTTCCACACCGCCCTCGATAACAGCTTTCAGGAACTTGTACTCGATTTCAAATTCCTCAAAAGAAAGATCATCCATATAGATAATAAATTTATAATTCCGATTCTTGATCTGTGCAATCACGGTAGACAGATCCTTGAACTGATGCTTGTAGATCTCGATCATGCGCAGGCCCTGTCCGTAAAATTCATTGACAATCGCCTTGATGCTCGTTGATTTGCCGGTACCGCTGTCGCCGAACAGAAGCACATTGTTGGCCTTTCTGCCATCCACGAATGCCTGGGTGTTGTCCACCAGTTTCTTTTTCTGAATCTCGTAGCCGACCAGATCATCCAGCACAACCGCATCCATATTGTTGATGGGGCAGAAACGGATCTCTCCATTGTCGGAGGAGGCAATGCGGAATGCCTTATTCAGGCCGAACATGCCCACACCGAAATCCCGGTAGAAATCGGTCACCAGCGTGAAAAATTCCTTTTCATCCGCTGCATTTTCCAGCTTTGCACTCAGAGCCTGCACCTTTTCGCTGACATTTTTATTGTACATCAGTTCTTTCTTACCGATTGCCTGATAGTTGGAAATGCGGCTGAAGCAGTCGATTCCCAGTTCTCCTTCCAGATGGCTGAAATCAAAATCAAACAACTCCTTAAATGCCCGGAAATCACCCTCGGCAAAGTAATTCACGCTGCCGTGGTTAGCACCCACCTTCTCGCAGGTCAGGCTGAACGGATTCTCATCTGTAATCAGCAGAAACGTCAGATAATTGTGCCACAGATTTTTATCAAACCCGTAATCCGTAGCCACCTGCAGCAGATGCTTGATCTGCGTATACACACGGGTAATCAGCTCATCCTTTGACTGCGTCTTCTGATCCAGATTTTTGAAAATATCACTTAATTCCATCAGAACACAATCTTTGGGCATATCACCGTAAATCAATAACTTGGAAACTATTCTGTACATATCACTCACCTGATTTTTCTTAAAGTACCACAGTAAACGCAGCAGTTCAGCCCTGGCTGAACTGCTCTAAGTAAATTCAGTAAACTGCAATAAAAAAGTATACCATGAAAAAAAAAGCTGTCAACACCCTGCAAAGGCCTGAAAACCATGATATAAGCCATAATCATGATATAAGCCATAATATTGAGGAAAATTCAGAAGAAAAATTTCAGCAATGTCTTGATATCGTTATCCATTATGGTAAAATACAAAAGAAATCCTGTTTTTCACCCTCTGCCCGCTCCCTCCGGCACTGAAAGGAGTTTCAAATGATAGATTTCCACACCCACGTTTACCCCGATAAGCTGGCTGCCAGGCTGATGCATGATCTGGCGGATACACATTACTGGGGACATTTTTCTGATGGTACCCTGAGAGGGCTTCTGCATTCCATGCAGATGGCCGGTATCGACTGCTGTGTGACCCACCCCGTGGTGACGCGTCCCGATCAGTTCGATTCCATCAATCATTTTGCAAAAATACAGCAGGAGATTCCCGGACTGATTCCCTTTGGCGGCATTCATCCTGACTGCGATGACATCCCGGGGAAGCTCCGTTTTCTGAAACGTCAGGGTTTTCCCGGTATCAAGATTCATCCTGACTGGCAGAATCTCTGCCTTGACGAACCCCGGGCTGTTGATCTGATCCGTGAAGCACTGGAACTGGATCTGATTGTGATGATTCATACCGGATTTGACGGTGCATTCAAGGATTCCGACCGCTGTACACCGAGGCGTTCTCTGCGCCTGCTGGAGCAGCTGCCTGATTCCGGACATGAGACCCGAAAGCTGATCCTTGCTCACAGCGGGGGCCATCTGGAGCACGAGGACGTGAAAAAATATCTGCTGGGAGCCAACGTTTTTTTTGATGTCAGTCTTTCACAGATGTACATATCCGATGAGGAATTCATGAAACTGGTTCACGGACACGGTGCGGATAAGCTTCTGTTTGCCACGGACAGTCCCTATGCCAGCCAGATTTCCAGCGTGGAAGCCATAAAAAAACGCCCTCTTTCACCGGAGGAATATGCTCTGATTACGGAGGGCAATGCCCGAAGGCTGCTGCGTCTTAATTCTGTTCGTCTTTCACGGAAAGTCTCAGCTTCTCCGTGCCGTTGATTCTGGGGGTTGACCGGTCTTTCAGACTGTGGTAAACCCGTTCTTCCATGATGCTCCTGTAAGCGGGACGGATGATCTTATCCATGTTCACCAGTTCTTCCATGCGGTGAGCGCTCCAGCCTACGATGCGGGCCATTGCGAAAATCGGCGTATACAGTTCCACCGGAATTCCCAGCATCTTGTAAACAAAACCGCTGTAAAAGTCCACATTGGCGCTGACGCCTTTGTAGATGTGACTGCGCTCCGCAATCACTTCCGGTGCCAGACGTTCGATGGTGCTGTACAGTTCGTATTCTTTCATGAGATGCTTTTCATTGGCCAGTTTTTTAACAAAACCCTTGAAGCTGACCGCTCTGGGATCCGAAATGGAATAAACGGCATGTCCCATACCATAGATCAGACCGCTGTGATCAAATGCCTCTTTGCGCACGATCTTACGCAGATATTCCTTGATCTCATTCTCATCAGAATAATCATTGACGTTGGCTTTAATATCTTCCATCATACGCATAACCTTGATATTGGCCCCGCCGTGTTTCGGTCCTTTCAGGGACGACAGCGCTGCTGCCATAACCGAATACGTATCAGAGCCGGAAGACGTTACCACCCGGGCGGTAAACGTGGAGTTGTTGCCGCCGCCGTGCTCCATATGAAGAATCAGGGCCGCGTCGAGAACCTTTGCCTCCAGATCGGTGTATTTTTTATCCGGCCGGAGCATCCGAAGGATGTTCTCCGCCATGGACAGCGATGGATCAGGTCTGTGAATATACATACTTTCATCGCATTCATAGTGGTTGTATGCGTGATAGCCGTATACAGCCAGCATAGGCAATACGCTGATCAGCATCAGACACTGCTGCAGTACATTCTCCAGAGACAGATCAAGCATATTGGGATCATAGGACGCCAGCGTCAGTACACTTCTCGTCAGTGAATTCATGATATCATCGCTGGGGGCTTTCATGATAACGTCACGCACAAAATTGGTGGGCAGTGTACGGTACTCACCCAGCAGCTGCCGGAAATCCTCAAGCGCCTTCCTGTCGGGCAGATCTCCCATCAGCAGCAGATAGATTACTTCCTCTGCACCGAACCGGTCATCCTCTCCGATTCCTCTCAAAAGCTCCTGCACATTGTAGCCGCGATAATACAGTCTTCCGTCACAGGGGACAGATTTTCCATTCACATCCTTTGAGGAAATAATCTTCGAGATGCTGGTTAATCCTGCTACAACACCCTTTCCGTTGATATCGCGAAGCCCGCGCTTTACATTGTACTCTTCAAATAATTCCTGTGAAATGCGGTCTTCCTGATAAAATTTTTCCGCATATTTTTTAATCATTCTGCTTTTTGCGTTGTCTGTCATAGGCTTACCTCCATCAGTTTGATTTTAAACTTTTAGATTATAGAAAGCTGCAGCCGTGGCATGCTGCATCATTTATTTAACGCCTCCTCCATGTTGCTCCAGACCTTTCTTGCCACTTCATTTAAAACTTTCTTTTCTTCTTCGGTAATTCCCCGGAACGCCTGCTCAAATATTTCCTGTTTGAGCTTTCGGGCTTCCAGTATGATCGGCAGCGCGTCCTTACCTGCTGCGATATGCACAATCCGTCTGTCACGTATGTCGTGTTCCGTGTGAATCAGATTGGCCCGATTCAGCCGCTCAAGAGACTGTGAGATGTGTCCCTTGGTAAACAGACCCAACCTCTGAATATCACTGGCTGTATTGCGCTCTCCGCAAAAATACAGATAGGTCAGAATCTCCACATCGATCTTGCGCAGATTATACCGGTTCATAAATACTTCAAACTTTTTCTCATAGAACTTTCTGAACTGATAGCCCTGCAGTAATACTTCAATTTCCTGTTCCATATAACTCCAACCTTTACGCTGCTGAACCTGCGGATAATTCTTTGAAACTGCTGTACTGAACTGACGTCTCCGGTATATTACCCGCTTTTTCTCATAGTATCTCTGAAACAAGTTTATCATAAATCCGGTTTTTGTCAATGGAGAAAGCCTCTGCAAAAATCAGCTGATGGAAAAAGTCCGGGCCGTCAGCGTTTTTTACGGTTCCGGACGCATTCGGACAGAAGGTATTCAATCTGCCCGTTAATTTACCGGAAATACAATTTTCACATCTGTCTGTCCGTTTCCGGTATCTGCATTTTTTCATGTGCATTCTGCATATTTTTTTGTTATTTTTATTTCAAAACAGTGCATTTTATGGTAAGATGGTTTCACTGCGAATCAAAGATTCAAATTGATAAAGAAAAGAGGAAACTGTATGTATGCAACATTCTGGGCTCTCATGCCCCCGCTCGTGGCAATTATCCTTGCCCTGATCACCAAGGAGGTTTACAGCTCCCTGCTGGTCGGTATTCTGATCGGTGCGCTGTTTTATTCCGGTTTTTCACCGGAAGGCACCCTGATTCATCTTATGGAAGAAGGGATCGTCAAGGTACTGTCCGATCCCTACAATGTGGGTATTCTGATTTTCCTGGTTATTCTGGGTACCATGGTCTGCCTGATGAATAAAGCCGGCGGTTCCGCTGCCTTCGGACGCTGGGCTGAGAAACACATCCATACCAGAATCGGCGCACAGCTTGCCACCGTTCTTCTGGGTGTACTGATTTTTATTGACGATTATTTCAACTGCCTGACTGTGGGCAGCGTCATGCGCCCGGTTACGGACGGACACAAAATCTCCCGTTCCAAACTGGCATACCTGATCGACGCTACTGCCGCTCCGGTATGCATCATCGCACCAATTTCTTCCTGGGCAGCCGCTGTCAGCGGTTTCGTGGAGGGTGAAGACGGTCTGACACTGTTTATCCGTGCCATTCCCTACAATTTCTACGCACTGCTCACCGTCGTTATGATGATTGGACTGTCTGTTCTGCAGGTGGATTTCGGTCCCATGGCAAAGCATGAGCGCAATGCCCGCCGCGGTGATCTGTTCTCCGCTTCCAAAGCAGATTTCGTAAAGCCGGAGCCGGAAAAAGACAATCCAAAAGGGCGCGTATGCGATCTGGTCGTTCCCATTGTCATTCTGATTTTCTGCTGCGTCATCGGCATGATCTATACCGGCGGTTTCTTTAAGGGAACCGATTTCGTAACCGCATTTTCACAGAGTTCCGCAGACGTGGGCCTGGCACTGGGCAGTTCCGTTGCTCTGGTGATCACCATCATTTTCTTCCTGATCCGCCGCGTTCTCAGCTTTGAAAAATGTATGTCCTGCCTCCCTGAAGGTTTCAAAGCCATGGTTCCCGCCATCCTGATCCTGACTCTGGCGTGGACTCTGAAAGCTATGACAGACAGTCTGGGCGCCGATGTTTTCGTAGCCGCTGTGGTTGACCAGTATGCCAAAGGCTTCGTATCCTTCCTGCCTGCCATTATTTTTCTGGTTGGATGTGTTCTTGCTTTTGCAACAGGAACTTCCTGGGGCACATTCGGTATTCTGATTCCCATTGTAGTCAATGTATTCGAACATACCAATCCCGAACTGCTGGTTATCTCCATTTCCGCATGTATGGCAGGTGCCGTTTGCGGTGACCACTGCTCACCCATATCGGATACCACCATTATGGCATCGGCAGGCGCACAGTGCGACCATGTAAACCATGTTTCCACCCAGCTGCCCTACGCCCTTACCGTTGCAGTGATTTCCTTTGTGACCTACATCATTGCCGGATTTACAAAGAGTACATGGATTTCCCTTCCCATCGGCATCGGACTTACTCTGATCGTACTGGCAGCTGTCAAAATTACCGTCAGCAAAGACAAAGCGGAATAGATGAATCCGAAATCAATGACTGAATCCGGATTCAATGACTGAATGCAGAAGCAAGGACTGCAAAGAAAGACACATACAGCCGGGCTGCAAAAATGCCCGGCTGTGTTTATGTCTTTGTGCACCCTTTTCTACTGCGGTTCAGAACAATTCTCCGCCTATTCCTCTTTCAGCGTCTCTTCGATTGCCGCTTTATACTGCTGAAACATGGTGTCGGCATCCTGCGCGCCCACACTGATATGGCGGATAACCCCCGTTTCATCAATAATGACAGTATAGGGGATGGACGATGTGCGGTACGTATTCATCATAATCTCATACTCTTCATCAAGAGCAATGGGAAATGTATAGCCGTTTTCTTTTGCAAATTGTTCCACCGTATCTGCAGGATCCCCGCAGTTTACGGCAATAATCTGCAGCTGATCTCCGAATTTCTCCTGCAGCCTGGGAAATGCAGGCATCTCACCCACACAGGGGCCGCACCAGGTCGCCCAGAGATTGAGAAGAACTGTCTTTCCACGGTAATCGGATAATTCTGCGCTGCTGCCGTCCAGATAATGCAGCTCAATATCCGGAGCAAGACAGCCTTCCTCCACTGCTGTGGGAATCTCTTCCGATGACGTTTCTGCCGTCTCCTTCGTATGGGCAAAATTCTCTGCTGCTGTCCCCAAACTTTCCTGACTTCCTGAAAGCTCCGTCTCCTTCGTACCGTTGCTTTTGCACCCGGCCATCATGATCATGATACACAGGCACAGAAAAACAGCGGCAATTCCATGTGTTGTTTCACTTTTCCAATATGTTTTCATCGTTTTTACTCCTCCTCTTTGATTTTCTCAATCCGGCTGCCGTCCGGTAAATGGCCCGCCTGCTGCAGTGTTCCATACATTCTCCGCATTGAATGCACTCCCTGTCTCCCGGCTTTCGGATATCCATTTTACAGTACCGGACACAGGCACCGCAGTGAGTGCATGCTCCCTCATCCACCTGAATTCCCGGAATCGATATCCCCGAAAACAGCGAATAAACTGCCCCCAGCGGACAGAGAAAGCGGCAGAAAAACCGATAGAAAAACAGGCTGGAAATCAGTATAACAACCAGTATAAACAGTTTCCAGTCGAACAGCCGGCCTGCCGCCTTCTGCAGGTTTTCATTGGCAAGAATCAGCGGAACACCTCCCTCCAACGTCCCCGCCGGGCAGATATATTTGCAGAATGCAGGCAGGGAATAGCCGTTCACAATGCCGGACCAGACCGGAATCATAACCACAAAAGCTGCCAGAATCCCGTATTTTATCCACGTCATGCCTCTTGTGATCCGGTTTTTTCCGGTTTTCGGTACCGGTATCTGATACAGCAGCTCCTGAATCAGACCGAAGGGACAGAGAAATCCGCAGACCAACCGTCCCAGAAGCAGACCAAAGAGCATCAGCACTCCAAGAATATAATACGGCAGTTTACGTGGAATCATGCTCAGTGCATTCTGCAGTGTCCCCAGAGGACAGGCAGCCACCGCACCCGGACAGGA
>JALFLM010000156.1 GCA_022774705.1 Lachnospiraceae bacterium
AAATCTTAGTACCGCTGCGTTTGTCGCAGAGCGAGAGCGCGTCCCCGTACAGGATACCATGTTCGTTCTGCCTCACTATCTCTATTTCTCAGGCGAAGTCTGAACAGTTACAAACAAAGTTTTGAAAGGAAGGGTTGGTATGAAGAATTATTCGGAAGATGCGAGCAGACAGTATCATATTCAGGTGGCGAAGGGGGAAGTTGGCCGTTATGTGATCATGCCGGGGGATCCTAAGCGGTGTGTGAAGATCGCTCAGTATTTTGATGATCCGGTACTGATTGCTGATAACCGGGAATTTGTAACTCATACCGGTACGCTGGATGGTGTGAAGGTCAGCGTTACCTCCACCGGTATCGGCGGACCGTCGGCTTCCATTGCCATGGAGGAACTGTACCGCTGCGGCGCAGATACGTTTATCCGCATCGGAACCTGCGGTGGTATGCAGCCGGAGGTGAAAAGCGGTGATATTGTAATCGCAACAGGTGCCATCCGCATGGAAGGCACCAGCAGAGAGTATGCTCCCATCGAATTTCCGGCGGTTCCCGATCTGAAGGTAACCAATGCGCTGGCGGCTGCGGCTGAGAAAAAAGGGTATCCTTTCCACACCGGTGTGGTGCAGTGCAAGGATTCCTTTTACGGCCAGCATGAGCCGGAGGTGAAGCCTGTCAGTTACGAGCTGCTGAACAAATGGGAAGCATGGAAGCGTCTGGGCTGTCTGGCATCTGAGATGGAATCAGCGGCCATGTTCGTGGTGGCTTCCTGCCTGGGTGTCCGTACCGGTTCCTGCTTTCTGGTGGTGGCAAATCAGGAAAGAGAAAAGCTGGGGCTGGACAATCCGGTGGTGCATGATACGGATATGGCCATTCAGGTGGCAGTGGAAGCCATCCGGACGCTGATCCGGCAGGACCGTGGCGGGAAAAACTGAATCTATAGCATGGAGGGAAGAAAATGGATATAAAAGAAATTCTGAAGCATGTGGATCACACGCTGCTGCTGCAGACAGCTACATGGGATGAGATCAGGCAGATCTGCGATGATGGTGTTAAGTATGGAACAGCCTCCGTCTGTATACCGCCGTCCTATGTAAAACAGGCAGCGGAATATCTGCAGGGGAAAACGGCAGTATGCACTGTTATCGGTTTTCCCAATGGCTATATGACAACAAAAACCAAGGAGTTTGAAACGAAAGATGCGATTGCAGACGGTGCATCCGAGATCGATATGGTGATCAACCTGGGATGGCTGAAGGACCGAAGGTACGATCTTCTGACGGAAGAAATCCGCACATTAAAAGCCGTATGCGGTGAAAAAATCCTGAAGGTCATCATTGAAACCTGTCTTCTGACCGATGAGGAAAAGATAAAAATGTGCGGGATCGTAACAGAAGCAGGTGCCGATTATATCAAAACTTCCACCGGATTTTCCAGCGCTGGGGCAACGTTTCATGATATTGAACTGTTTGCTGCCCATGTGGGGCCGGATGTAAAAATCAAGGCGGCGGGAGGTATCTCCTCATTGGAAGATGCTGAGAAATTCCTCTCACTGGGCGCAGATCGTCTGGGCACAAGCCGGATTGTAAAGCTGGTGAAAAACGGGGAAGCATCCGGATATTAAAGGAAAAACGGAAAATCCGTAAAACAGGTAAGGCTCCGTAAAAACGGAAAACTGAAAAAAGCCGGGAAAGAGGGAATGAAAATGTACCGATTTAAAAGAATTTTTGTGATTGTTCTCGATTCTCTGGGAATCGGGGCCATGCCGGATTCTCCTGCATTCGGAGATGAAGGGGCTGATACCTTCGGTCATATTCTGGACCGGATGGGAAGTCTGGAGATTCCCAATCTGAAAAAACTGGGCATGCTGAATCTGCACAGCGGCGGAGATATGGAAGGCGTGGAATATCCCATGGGACGCTTTATGCGTCTTTCCGAGGCCAGCAGGGGTAAGGATACCATGACCGGTCACTGGGAAATGATGGGAATCCGGACGGAGAAACCGTTCAAAACCTTTACCGATACAGGATTTCCTCCGGAACTGATCGCAGAACTGGAAAAACGGTGCGGAAAACGGGTTATCGGCAATAAAAGCGCCAGCGGTACGCAGATCATCGAGGAGCTGGGTGAAGAAGAAATCAATACCGGTGCCATGATCGTCTATACTTCGGCGGATTCCGTACTGCAGATCTGCGGCAATGAGGAAACCTTTGATCTGGAGAATCTGTATCGGTGCTGCGAAATTGCCCGGGAACTGACGCTGAAAGAGGAGTGGCGGGTAGGACGGGTTATTGCAAGGCCTTATGCAGGCAAAAAGAAAGGTGAGTTCAAACGGACCAGCAACCGCCGGGATTATGCGCTGAAGCCCACTGGGAGAACGGCACTGAATGCGCTGCAGGACGGAGGTCTTGATGTAATCGGCGTGGGCAAGATCCATGATATTTTCTGTGGAGAAGGTATTACGGAAACATACCATTCCGACAGCTCAGTCCACGGGATGGAGCAGACGATTGAAATCTGCAGGAAGGATTTTCGGGGGCTCTGTTTTGTTAATCTGGTGGATTTCGATGCGCTGTGGGGTCACCGCAGAAATGTGGAAGGCTACGGCAGGGAAATCGAGAAATTTGATCGGAAGCTGGGCGTACTGCTGGAGGAACTGGGGCAGGATGATCTGCTGATCGTGACAGCCGACCACGGAAATGATCCTGCTTACAGCGGAACGGATCACACGAGAGAATATGTACCGTTTATCGCATATTCGAAATCCATGAAGCAGGGCGGTGCACTGGCTGCTCGGGACACATTTGCGGTCATTGGGGCTACGATTGCAGATAATTTCGGTGTGGATATGCCCCGGGGGACGATTGGAAACTCTGTTCTGGAAGAACTGCTGTAGAAAAGCCGCTGGGGAAGCCTGGGATGCAGGAGAGAGAAAAAAGATTGTTTCTATGAAAATCAATCTGGATTAGAGATGAGGAGGCGGGATATGAACGAAGTTTATGAAAAATTAAAATTATGTCTGAACAGTGTCAGGGAAAAAACGGATTTCAGGCCGGAGACGGCTCTGATTCTTGGATCAGGTCTGGGGGATTATGCAGATGATATCCAGATCGAACAGACTATTGACTATTCGGAGATTGAGGGATTTCCTGTTTCAACGGTGCCGGGACATAAAGGAAGATTTGTGTTCGGCTATGTGAACAGGGTGCCGGTGGTGATCATGCAGGGAAGAGTCCATTTCTACGAAGGGTATCCCATGTCCGACGTGGTGCTGCCAACCCGTCTGATGGGAATGCTGGGAGCCGGAAAACTGATTCTTACCAATGCGGCAGGCGGCGTAAATGTCAACTTCAATGCAGGGGATTTTATGCTGATCACGGATCACATTACCACGGGAATTCCCAGCCCGTTAATCGGACCAAACCTGGAGGAACTGGGAACCCGGTTCCCTGATATGAGTGAGGTGTACAGTCTGCGGCTCCGGGGTATTATTAAGAAAGAAGCAGCACAACTGGGGATTGTTCTGCGGGAAGGTGTTTACGTGCAGCTTACGGGGCCTGCCTACGAGACACCTGCGGAAATCCGCATGTACAGAAGCTGGGGCGCCGATGCAGTGGGCATGAGCACTGCCTGTGAGGCCATGGCAGCCCGCCATATGGGCATGGAGGTCTGCGGTATTTCCTGTATCACCAATATGGCAGCAGGCATGACCACGAAGCAGCTGGATCATAAGGAAGTGCAGGAGACAGCAGACCGGGTGGCCGGTCAGTTTAAAAAACTGATCACGGCAGTGATTGGAAAAATCTGATGGCTGCAGCTACCCCTGCTTATTCCGTTTCCGCCATTCATTGGGGCTTACGTTCATGATATTTTTAAAAGCCCTGGTAAAATGAAACTGGTTGGAATAACCCACATGCTGAGATATCTCGGCGATTGTCATATCCGTTGAACGCAGAAGTTCGCAGGCTTTATTGATTCGATACGTAATCAGAAATTCCTGCGGACTTTTCTGCGTTATTTTTTTGAAAAGCTTGCTGAAATAGCTTCGGCTCAGATTCAGATTGGCGGCCATATCCTCTACAGTGATATTTTTCATATAGTAATTTTCGATAAATGCCGCAGTGGACTGAACGTAGAATTCCCTGATATCGTTTTTGGCAAGAGGAGATGAGTTGGCGGAATTTTCAATCAGAGCGCTGAAAAAAAGATAAGCATATCCCATGGTCCGGGATGGCATAATACCCGGATGCGATACAATATACTCCAGATAATCAAAAACAGCCTTCTGTCCCTCTTTTGTTTTTGACCGGAAGATGGGGTTTTTTACGGAAAGGCCGGCCTGCTTTACGTATTCGGCTCCTTTCAGACCGTCAAATTCAAGCCACATATATTCCCAGGGATCGGTTCCGTCTGCGCTGTAATGAATCAGTGTATTGGGTTCGATCAGAAAAGCCTGTCCTTCATGAAGGTGGTATGTAGTCGCCTCCCCCCGGTAATTGGTGATATACTGGCCTTTTCCTGAAAGAATATAGTGAATCAGATAGTGAGTCCTCATGGAGGGGCCAAACGTATGGTAAGGCTCACATTGTTCATATCCGTACTGATAAAGAGTCAGATCCAGAAAATCACTGCTTAAAAAATGACATGTATGCATAAGATACTCCTTGGTATTCCTCTGTATAGCCGGTTTGTATACCGGTCTGCAAATGCAAATGCATTTGCATATACGTATACATCTGTAGTTAAATTTGTCTGCTGCCGGTTTATATACCCGGATGTGTCCTGACCGACAGTTATTCCGTAAAAAGACACAAAATGGTATGAATCAAAGCCTGCCCTCCCATGTACATGATATGGAGGTCGTGTTACAATTTCCAGCGGAAAAAGAAAATGATTTATGCAATTACGAGAAAAATGCATGGATTTTTGTGGCTTAAATTGTAAATATTGTAATGCTTATACGAAGATACAATTAATATACAATTGAAAAAAGAGTTTGTAAAGAGTCAAAATGTCATATCAAAGCGGATGTGCAATGGCATATAGAGGTATAAAAAGGACAGCAGCCGTCCGGGGAAGTCTGACATGATTCGGAAAATGAAGGGGATATTATGGAAAAATCAAGGGTTCTTCAGCTGCCGGATGTAAAGTTTGAAGATATTTATTTATGCTTTTGCGGGTATTCCGAGTGCCAGCCGCTCCACAGCTTCGGACCGACAACCCGGCCCAATTATATTGTCCACTATATCGTCAGCGGTGAAGGGACATATAAAGTGAATGAAAAAACATATCATCTGGGACCAGGGCAGGGATTTGTGATCGAGCCGGGATCCATGACTTTTTATCAGGCAGATGAAAAAAATCCGTGGACATATTTCTGGGTTGGTTTTTCAGGAAAACACGCCGGAGAATATGTCAGCGATCTGGGAATCAACAGCGAGCAGCTTATCTTCCGTTCTGAAAAAGGGGACGATCTGCGGAATATTGTATGTGAAATGCTGAAAAATGATAAAAAAACCATCAGAAATCAGTATTTTCTTCAGGGACTCCTGATGTTCTGGTTTTCTGTTTTAATGGAAGATATGACGCTGGAAGATGAATACAGCGGTGAGCAGGGCAGCGTTTATGTAAGGCGGGCGATCAATTTTATCCGGAATAATTATCAGCGGGGAATCCGGGTTACGGATGTGGCCGATTACGTATGTGTCAGCAGAAGCTATCTTCACATGCTGTTTCAGAATAATCTGGGTATGCCTCCTCAGGAATTTCTGATCCGCTTCCGGGTATCCAGAGCAAAAGAGCTGCTGCGATTTACAGAAATGTCCGTGGAGGAAGTGGCAAAAGCCTGCGGATATGAGGATGCTTTAACATTCTCCAAAGCGTTTAAAAAGGTCATCGGAGTACCACCCAGCATATACCGGAAAAAGAACAGGAAAAAGAGTTGAATTAGTTGAATCGGTGGACATTTTGACTGGTTTAAAGGACAAAAGAATCTATCGGGAAAATCGGAAGAGGGATTATAATACATTTATCTGCCCATTTTCAGGTATTTGTTTTAGAGGTTCGGGGAGAAATTAAAATGAAGGAGAATGAAAAATATGGAGTTATCTGATAAATATCGTTTTGTTTCATTTTGTCGTTCAATGGATTGCAGAAATACACTGGATTCGGGTCTGCATATGAAAGGCTGCGGAATTGAAAACTGTATATCGGGCAGAAAAACCGGTCCCTGCCGGATATACGGCTGGCATATACATATTATACTGGCTGGAAAAGGTGTTCTTCGTCTGAAAAAGCAGAGCTGGGAACTGTCGGCCGGCATGATTTTCGTCCTGCAGGACGGGATGGAGATGGAATATGAGGCAGATCAGGAGGATCCATGGCAGTATGCCTGGATAACTGTGGAAGGAAGCAGGGTATCGGCCTGTCTGAGGGATGCGGGCTTTGTGGAATCACCGGTACGCGGATGCAACTGTAATCCAGACTGTTTTGCTGAGATCATCGAGAAGATTCTCGGGGCTTCCGAGTCCTCACTATATGATGAACTGCAGAGAAACAGTTATCTGTATGAGCTGCTGGCGCTGCTGGTGGAAACCGGCGGGGCGGAGAAGGAGAGAAAATATACAGATTCCCAGGATCTGTACGTTCAGAATGCTATTCAGTATATTCACAGGAACTATTCCCATATCAGGGTCAATGATATTGCTTCTTATATCGGAATCAACCGCTCCTATCTGACAACGATTTTCAAGAACAAACTGAATGTATCGCCTCAGGAATATCTGGTCAACTACCGCCTGAACAAGGCGAGGCAGCTTCTGCAGACTACGGATCTGAGTATTCAGGATATAGCGGTGCGTGTCGGCTACGATAATCCGCTTACTTTTTCCAAGATGTTTAAAAATGCCTTTGGGGTCAGTCCGAAATATTACCGAAAAGACAACCGTTTTGTAGTATAAGGGAAGCATACTGCAAGGCGATATGTATGGACTGTCGGACAACATGGTAATTTGTACCAGTAAAATGTTGGCAGTGAAAAATGGTTTTTGGCAGATTATCAGAAAAATATCCTATAAATTTCCGGAAACAGGTCAGAAAGAGAAAAATCCGAAATCTGCTTGACAATCGAAAAGGAACAGCATATAATCCGTGTAAATCCAGAGAACACATGGAAGCGCGCTCATGACTGTGGATTTAGTAAACAGAGAATCCACCTCTCCAGCAGCATCCGAAAGGCAGCTGCGGAAAGAAAGGAGCAATAATATGAAGAGAAACATTAATTTATCAACTATAGAAGAAGCCAACCGTTTTGTATATGCAGCCAATCGTTTTGCAGGTGATATCGATATCAAGATCGGAAGATACACTCTTGATGCCAAGTCCTTGATGGGTGTGCTGAGTATGGCAGTGGGCAGAACCGGTGAACTGAATATCATCGGCGGTGAAGAAGATGAGTCAGCTCTGAATGAACTTCTTGCCTTCTGTAATTAATATAGATAAGCCTGAATAAAAAAACTGAATAAATATAAATAAATCTGAACATTTTGCAAGCAATTGTATAGTAAATCTGAATATTTTGCAGGTAATGCAGTATTCAATGAAAAAAGAGGCATCACGGATGATGTCTCTTTTTTTACGTGTATATAGGGCGGACGGATATCTCCGGCAGGTACATGTCCTGAATCTCCCAGGCTCCGGGCCTGCAGTTACTGAAAAAATCCCGTTACGGCGAACCACAGAACGGGAATCAGCAGGGACGGCAGCATATTCAGGGTTTTGCAGTCCTTGATTCCGAGAATGGAGATTCCGGAGCTGGCAATCAGAAACCCTCCAGTGATGGAGATTTCCGTCATCATGTCCGATGTCATAAAGTTACCCAACAACATGGCGCAGAGATAGATACTTCCCTGCCATGCAAACAGCATACCGGCCGCCAGTGCCATACCGACGCCGTAGGTTGCCGCCAGAACCATGGAAGTGACAAAATCCAGAGTGGCATTGGTAAACAGATAAGTATTGTCTCCGTACAGAGCGCTCTGCACCGGACCGAGTATGGAAAGGGTGCCGATACAGTACAGCAGAATGCCTGTAGATAAACCCTCCCCCAGCCGGCTGGAGGAAAAACGGGATGAGAGCCGCTGGAAACGGCCATTCAGATCCAGCATGGTTCCCAACAGGCTTCCCAGGGCCAGACTGATGATGAACAGCACGGGATAGCTGCTTTTGGGCATATTCTGGACAATGGAATTAATGCCCAGCCCTGTGGCAGCCAGTCCCATGGCGGTGAACAGGGCTCCCTGATATTCTTCTTTGATTCCTTTTTTAAAAATACTTCCGATCATGCTTCCGGCAAGAATCGTGCCGGTATTTACGATTGTTCCTAACATAATGTTCTCAGGTTATATGTAACTGACCGGCACCGACTCCTGTTTCTGAGGACGGCACCGGTCAGTTCCGGTTTATTTGATATACTGGTGATTGAGTTATTTGATAAACTGGTTGACCACATCCATGAGGCCGTCGATGGCTTCACGGCGTTCTTCTTCGCTTTCGAATTCCGACAATTCAGTCATACACTCGCTAAGGTGTTCTTCAAGAATCAGCTTACTTAAACTGGTAAGCGCTGCGCGGACGGCAGCAAGCTGGATCAGAACTTCTGTACAGTTGCGGTCCTCCGCAATCATGTTTTTAACCTTGTTGGCATGTCCGATGATTCGCGCCATCCGGTTGACCAGTCTGGCATTTTCTTCAGCAGAATGATGGTGCATGACAGTACCTCCGTTTTATCCGGACTCTTTTAATGAGAGCCTTTTGTTAATGAGAGCCTTTTGTTAATGAGAGCTCTTTGCTGATGAGAACTCTTTTATTTGTGACTGTCCTGATATTCGAGGGCAGCGCCTACAAAGCCCTTAAACAGAGGATGAGGACGGTTGGGGCGCGACTTCAGTTCCGGGTGAGCCTGCGTTCCGATAAACCAGGGATGATCAGGAATTTCGCACATCTCAACGATACGTCCGTCCGGTGATTTGCCGCACAGGGACATGCCGTTCTGTTCCAGAACCCTGCGGTAGTCGTTGTTTACCTCATAGCGGTGTCTGTGACGCTCGGAAATGTGATTGGTTCCGTATACCTGATAAGCCCTGCTGTTTTTGTCAAGGACACAGGGGTAGGCGCCAAGTCTTAAAGTACCGCCGATATCTGTAATACCGTTCTGATCCGGCATCAGATGAATTACAGGGTATGATGTGGAAGGATCAAGTTCCGCACTGTGTGCGCTGGCATAACCGACCACATGTCTTGCAAATTCCACAATGGCAAGCTGCATGCCGAGGCAGAGTCCCAGGAAAGGAATTTTATTCTCACGGGCGTAGCGGATTGCGCTGATCTTGCCTTCGATACCTCTGTCGCCGAAACCGCCGGGAACCAGGATACCGGACACGTCGCCCAGAACAGCTGAAGCATTGTCATCTGTCAGCTGTTCGGAGTCCACCCATTTGATCGTTACTTCGGTACGGTGGAAGCAGCCTGCATGCTTCAGGGATTCTACAACGCTGATATAGGCATCGTGGAGTGCAATGTATTTGCCGACCAGAGCGACGGTAACCTTTTTCTGGGGATGTTTCCATGCATCGATCATGGATGTCCATTCGGAAAGATCGGGTTCGGGACAGTCGAGATGGAGACATTCACATACAACGCTGGCCAGATGTTCCTTCTCCATGGCAAGAGGTGCTTCATAAAGGACCTCCACGTCCAGATTCTGCAGTACACGATGAGGAGGTACATTGCAGAAAATACCGATTTTTTCCTTGATTTTGTCATCGAGAGGGAGCTCGGAGCGGCAGACAAGGATATCGGGCTGGATTCCCATGCCCTGAAGTGCTTTTACGCTGGCCTGGGTAGGCTTCGTTTTCATCTCGCCGGAGCAGCGCAGATAGGGGATCAGAGTAACATGGATCATGATGGCATTTTCGCGGCCTACATCAAGCTGGAACTGACGGATTGATTCCAGGAAAGGCTGGCTTTCGATGTCACCTACGGTACCTCCGATCTCGATGATGGCAATCTCTGTCCTGTCATTGCTGTCAGAGTTGTAATTCCTGTAAAAACGGCTTTTGATTTCGTTGGTAATATGGGGAATAACCTGTACGGTTCCTCCTCCGAAATCACCGCGGCGTTCTTTTTCTATGACAGTGGAGTATACTTTACCGGTGGTTACATTGGAATTCTTATTCAGGTTTTCATCAATGAAACGCTCGTAATGGCCCAGATCCAGGTCTGTCTCCGTACCATCCTCCGTAACGAATACTTCACCATGCTGAATCGGGTTCATGGTACCGGGGTCAATGTTGATATAGGGATCAAATTTCTGCATGGTAACAGAATATCCTCTGGCCTTCAGAAGACGGCCCAGAGAAGCAGCAGTAATACCTTTTCCCAGTCCGGAAACAACTCCGCCGGTTACAAATACATATTTAACAGGCATATTTCTCCTCCTTAAAGTAACACTTGTAAGCAATCAGCTTTCATTTTATCACCAGAATAAAAATTATTCCACACTTTTTTACTGATTTTTAATTTTTGTTTCACAAAACATTCATAAAAAGACGCTGATATTTTAGGCATTGGTGCTTGATTTATCACGGAGGAATCTCTATAATAAACTTAGCTTATTATATATCAGGAGAATCACGATGGATAACAAGAACAAAAAAGACAATGGTAAGCTGCCTAAAAACAGCCAGACAATTATTTTACTGGCGATTGCAGTAATCTTTACCTTATTTATATTATCTGTTTACAGTAATATGTCCAATAATGATGATCGGACCATCACCTATACTGAATTACTTCAGATGGCAGAAAACGGAGACGTGGAGAAGGTCTTTGTGAATGAATCGGCCAACCGTCTGGAAATCACATTGACGAAGGAAGCCACAGAGAAGGTTTATAAAAGTGCTGCTTCCAAAAGCGGGCTGGGAGAATCAGCCGGAGGACAGCTTTACAGTGCGTCCGGCATAAAGCAGATTGTATATTATACAGGTATTCCGGATGATGCGGATATGTACAACAAACTGGAGAAGTACGGGGTCAATGTGGATGTGGATATTCCCGATACCAATTCCGCTATTCTTGATTTCCTGCTGTTTTATATTTTTCCCATTCTCATTTTCTGGGTATTTCTCATGTTTATCATGAGAAAAGCCGGCGGAGGCGGTGGTGTTATGGGCGTCGGAAAGTCCAATGCGAAGATGTATGCCCAGAAAGAGACGGGAGTTACTTTTAAGGATGTAGCGGGACAGGACGAGGCCAAGGAATCTCTGACGGAGATTGTGGATTTTCTGCATAATCCGGACCGCTATGCGCGTATCGGTGCCAAACTCCCCAAGGGTGCTCTGCTGGTGGGACCTCCCGGGACAGGCAAGACACTGCTTGCCAAAGCGGTTGCGGGTGAAGCCCATGTTCCCTTTTTCTCTTTATCCGGTTCGGATTTTGTGGAGATGTTTGTAGGTGTGGGCGCGTCACGTGTGCGTGATCTGTTCAAGCAGGCGCAGAACAACGCTCCCTGTATTATATTTATTGATGAGATCGATGCCATCGGCAAGAGCCGCGACGGCAGTCTGGGCGGCAACGATGAAAGAGAGCAGACTCTGAATCAGCTGCTTTCGGAGATGGACGGATTTGACAGCTCGAAAGGGGTATTTATACTGGCAGCAACCAACCGGCCCGAGATTCTGGACAAGGCTCTGCTGCGTCCCGGACGTTTTGACCGCCGGATCATTGTGGACCGTCCCGATCTGAAAGGACGTATCAATATTCTGAAGGTACACTCACGGAATGTATCTCTTGATGATACCGTGGATCTGGAAGCAATCGCTCTGGCTACGTCGGGTGCAGTCGGTTCCGATCTGGCTAATATGATCAATGAAGCGGCTATCAATGCGGTGAAGCATGGACGTCAGGCCATAAGTCAGGCAGATCTGTTTGAATCGGTTGAGGTTGTTCTGGTAGGCAAGGAAAAGAAAGACAGGATCCTCAGTCAGGAGGAGCGTCGTATCGTATCATATCACGAGGTTGGCCACGCGCTGGTCAGCGCGCTTCAGAAAGACTCGGAGCCTGTACAGAAGATTACAATCGTGCCGCGTACCATGGGTGCGCTGGGCTATGTTATGAATGTTCCCGAGGAAGAAAAGTATCTGAACACGGAGAAGGAGATCCGTGCAATGCTGGTACAGTTTTTAGGCGGCCGCGCTGCGGAAGAGATTGTTTTCGACACGGTTACCACAGGTGCTGCCAATGATATTGAACGTGCCACAAAGCTTGCAAGAGCCATGGTGACACAGTACGGTATGTCGAAGGAATTTGGTCTGATGGGGCTGGAATCGGTTGAAAACCAGTATCTGACAGGACGTACTGTATTGAATTGTGCCGATGTAACTGCCGGTACAGTAGATCAGGTAGTGAAGCAGATTCTGAAAGATTCCTATGAACAGGCGAAGGAACTTCTGAGTCATCACAGAAAGGCACTGGATGAGATCGCAGCATTTCTGATTGAAAGAGAGTCCATAACAGGCAGGGAATTTATGGATATTTTCCATAAGATCGAGAATCCTGAGATGGAAGGAGAAGATCATGAAGGTGCACAGGGCAGTGAAGCAGCTGCCGGATGTGAATCAATTGATAATAGTAAGACGGAGGACAGTCCGGAAAAAGAAAGCTTATTACCGGATGAAACTGCGGGAACAGAGGATTTGTCCGGTAAGACAGATATGACAGAAAAAGCTGAAGAAACAACAGCATGGGAGACACCTGTGAAAGAGGAGGATACGACACTTTAAATATGGTATTAAATGACGGGAAAGTGGGTATTATCCATGAATATTAAGATAATCGTAGCAACTCATAAAGCTTATGAGATGCCGGGTGACATCAGCTATCTTCCTGTACATGTGGGGAAAGCCATCAATAACGAAAATATTGGCTTTCGCGGAGATGATACAGGAGACAATATATCGGAGAAGAATTCCAGTTACTGTGAGTTGACAGGGCTGTACTGGGCCTGGAAAAATCTGGATGCAGATTATCTGGGGCTTGCCCATTATAGAAGGCATTTTTCTGCAAAACCCTGGTATGTACGTCTGCTGAATGGAAAGAAAAACTGTATTTTAACAGACCGGGAAGTACACAGGATTCTGGAAAAGACGGATATTATTCTTCCAAAGCAGAGAAATTATCTGATTGAATCCGTGTATGAACATTACTGTCATACACATTATCCGGAGCCGCTGGATGAGACAGAAAAGATTCTGCAGGAGCGGTATCCTGAGATGGTTCCTGCATTTAATCAGGTTATGCACTCGAAGAAAGCACATATGTTTAATATGTATATCATGAAGCGGGAATTATCGGATGAGTACTGCGAATTTATATTTGATGTACTTGGAGAGCTGGAGACAAGAGTTGATGTATCCGGCTATAATCCGTTTCAGGGAAGGGTTTACGGACGAATCAGCGAGCTGCTTCTGGATGTCTGGATTCGGTATAAGGGGTATTCTTATAAGGAGCTGCCGCTGATGCATATGGAGAAGGTGAACTGGTTCGCCAAAGGGTATAAATTACTGTATAGTAAATTTACTCACCAGTATTATTGAGAGGGGATAAAGTATGGATTTTGAAGAAAGAATGGAGGCAAAAAAGGTTTCCGAAGATGAAAAGTTTGTTGTATACCGATACGGTCATTTAAACAGCAGAAAGAAGATGACCGGACAGCTGAAGATTACCAACAGTGATCTGCCCAGTGTGAGTACAGTGGAACTGGAAGAGGGATACAGTACCCGGGTGAATGAGATGCGCATCGGAGGCAAGATCATTCTGGAGCATATGATAAACGGAGGATGGCCTGAAACCGTGGAACTGGTATAGGAATCAGGATGAACGGGATTAGAAAAACAGATTAATAAAAACAGCAGGAGCCGGTTTTCGGTTCCTGCTGTTTTTGTTGCTGCCGGGCAAATTTATTCCATTTTATCCAGAGATATTGTTTCATTGTTCAGCATTCTGGTAAGCAGCTCTTTGCCGTATGCGACAGAATCCATGTCAGGTTCCATAACATAAGTACGGGAACCTCTCTGCATATAAGCTTCTGTGGTATAAAGATCCGAACCTCTGAGCTGGTAGTTCTGAATATCCCATTCAGGCATACTGCCAAGCTGCATCTGAATCAGCTGCTGGATTTCTTTACTGGTCATATTGGTCTGAACACTGGTTTCTGCAGCAGACAGAATCCTGTTGTAATTGGTAATTGTACCAAAACTCATGAGTTTGTTCAGCACGGCACGAATGACGCGGATCTGATTGGATACCCGGTCATTGTCACCGCCTGACAGCATCTTGCGGCTGCGCATGAAATAAAGTGCAGTATTGCCGTCCATGTGGTTGATCCCCTGTTTGATTTCATATTTATCATCCAGAGTTGTAAATGCTACAGGAGAATTAACATCCACACCGCCCATGGCATCAATAATGTCCACGGTAGCCGAGAAGTTGATCCGGACATAATAGTTAATCCGGATGTCCAGCAGGTTTTCCAGCGTGGCAATTGATTCGTTGATACCGTACATGCCGGAGTGGGTCAGCTTGTCCCGGGAATTGATTACCGGGATGGTTACGTAATAGTCTCTGGGAATTCCCAGTAGAAGGACCTGATGTGTGGTCGGGTTGACGGCCACGATCATGTTGGCATCGGTACGGGATTTGGCGGTTACCTCGCCGCGGGTATCGATACCGCTGATATAGGCTAAAAAACAGTCCTTTGTCACGTCGGCAACAGCGGAAGCTGCCAGTTTTTCCCGGGAGACCAGGCTGAAAGTTTTCAGTACCCGTGTTTCACTGTCAAAATTTTCATGGGATGTCTCAAATAAGGAACGGTAGGCTTCATTGAATATAATCGCATCAGCCTCTCCGTAATAGAGCCCGTCTGCCAGATAACCGAACTGACTGTAGGGGTCAATCTTCAGAGACGTACCGGTCTCTTTTGAGATTTCTTTGCAGGCAGCTTCAATGATTTCTTCATCATAGGAAGCGTTGTACCCAATCAGACCGTCCTTAATATCATTGAGAGTCTGTGCGCTGCTGTCTTTCATAACGACCACAGAAACAGAAATCGTCTCACTGTTTGAGCCGGTCACATTCTGCAGGGCCAGGCTGCCGCGGCTGATAAAAGCGCTTCCCGCAATCAGAGCCAGGCTGAGAACCAGACTGAGTACACGTCCCACAGCACGTGATGCTTTGCTTTTTCTGGAGAAAATCAGCAGCGAGCAAAGCACGATCAGCAGTGAAAGAATCAGACCTGCAGCGATCAGATAGTGCAGGGGCAGATAGTGGATCGCCAGAAACAGGCAGGTAACGGAGGCTGCAAACTGCAGAAACAGAATCCCGCGGTAATGGTTCGGCTGAGGCAGCTTTTCAGATTGTTTCATAAGGCTTCTCCTTTTTACATCTGAATATCAAGAAGTTCCTGGGGGCGGTCAATGACACGGTCGGGGTGGAATGATTCCAGTTCTTCCCGTGTACGGAATCCCCATGTTACACCGACGGTATACATTTCCGCAGCCAGCCCTGTCTTCATGTCGGTATTGGTATCACCGACATATACACATTCCTCCGGAGTCACGCCCAGATGCTCCGCAATATGCAGTGCACCGTCCGGTTTCGGTTTTCTGGGGAATCCGGAGCCTTCTCCCAGAATGTAATCAAACATGTTTTTGCCGTAAACTTTCTTGATCACCGCTTCTGCATAAGGCTGTCCTTTATTGGTACAGATAGCGAGAAAAACACCGTACTCACGAAGATCCTCCAGCGTTTCTGTCAGCTCGGGAAAAGGCTTTACGTGGTAGGTACAGCCTTTTTTGAATTCTTCCCGGTAAATCTTCAGCGCTGCTTCCAGATGGGATGCAGTGGGATCCCCGGCATCCTTCAGGCAGCGTTTGATCATCTTACGGGCGCCGTCTCCGGCATAATACTTGAAATTTTCTACCGGCATTTCACGCAGACCAAGACGTTTCATAACCCGGTTTACTGAGTAGGCAAGGGATTCCAGCGTATCCACCGCTGTACCGTCAAGGTCAAAAATAACCAGTTTTATCATGATTTATTATCCTCCTGATTCTGAGAATCCTCGTCTTTTTCCGGTTCCGGAAGCAGCAGACGGATTCGTTCAATTCTGTTTTTATCAATAGATTCTACGGTAAATGTATAAGCACCGTCCCGAACCGTCTCTCCTGCTTCGGGCAGCCTGTCCAGAAGTCCGATGACCAGTCCGCCGAGAGAATCGTAATCCTCCGACTGGAAATCCAGCTCCAGAGCGTCGTTCAGATCATCGAGGCGCATGGAAGCATCAATGGAATACTCACGGTCTGAAAGTTTTTTAATATCATTCAGCTCATCGTCATCGTATTCGTCCCGGATTTCTCCGACGATTTCTTCAATCAGATCCTCCAGCGTGACCAGTCCGGCGGTTGCGCCGTATTCATCCAGCACGATTGCCATGGAAATGGAATTGTTTTTCATATCCATGAACAGTTCGGAGGTCTTTTTGAATTCATAAGTATAATATGCCTCACGCATATAGTTCCGAACCTGAAAATCTTCTGTTCTGCCGATCAAAATCAGGTCCTTGATATTCAGAATACCGATGACATTATCGGTGGTATCTTCATATACCGGCATGCGGGTATACATCTGGGTGCGGATGGCATCCAGCACATCTTCATAGGTGGCTTCCACATCGATAAACTGCATATCGATACGGGGAACCATAATATCCTTCGCACAGGAATCATCAAAATCAAATACGTTGTTGATCATCCTGCGCTCTTCACTTTCAATAACCCCTTCTTCGTGGCTGACATCCATGATGACGCGCAGTTCATCTTCTGTGTAGGCATCATCCTTATAATCCATATCCGCGTGAAGAAGCCACATGAAACCGCGGGCCAGCAGATTCACGATGAAAATAACCGGGGTCAGAACCGTCATTAAATTGTATATGATTCCAGCATAAAGCATGGACAGCTTTTCTGAGTTTGCAGCTGCGAGACTTTTGGGTGATATCTCTCCAAAGACAAGAATACAAAGAGTAAGGATACCGGTTGCAATACCAGCACCTGCGCTTCCGAAAATCTCTGTGGCAAGCAGGGTTGCCAGGGAAGAGGAAGACAGATTGACGATATTGTTGCCGATAAGGATAGCACTCAGCATCTTATCCTGCTGATCCAGAATCTTCAGCACAATGGCCGCACGCTTATTGCCGTCTTCGGCAAGAGAACGTATACGAATCCGGTTCACAGTGGTGAGTGCCGTTTCTGCAGATGAGAAGAATGCAGAAAGAATCAGTAATAAAATTAATATAAGCAACTGTATGGCGTCACTCGGGTCCAAAAAAATCAACTCCTAATTATAAAAAATATTAAATAATACAATGATATAAATTTTACCGTATTGCATGGTAAAAGTCAAGCGCATCCCGTTTTTTTAACAGAATAAACGCATGAACGGAGAGAGGGGCCTTTGTCTCTCATTATTTGGCAAGTTCATCAATTGCATCTAACATCTCGTTATCGTATAATACTTTCAGAACAGCAAGGATTACTGGTATCTCCTTTTCCAGTCTTCTTC
>JALFLM010000191.1 GCA_022774705.1 Lachnospiraceae bacterium
ATATCTACACAGGAGCCCATATGCAGTACAGGAGGGATATCTGCCAGAGTACATACTCTCTTCAGACCATCGCCGCAGAGTTCTTTAGCATCCTTGCTCATCAGACCGTATTTAGCAGCAGCCTGTGCGGAGCAGCCGGACAGTACGAGGATAATATCGTTCTTCATCATCTTCTTCATCAGATCGATATGACCTTTATCAGAACGAACCTTGGGGTTGTTGCAGCCAACGATGGCAACAGCACCACGAAGTACGCCTGATGTGATACAGTCGATCAGAGGCTGATATGTACCGGTCTCATCAACCTGTGAGTTGGTAACGGTATCCAGCTGTTTGATGATTGCTTCACAGGAGTAACCAACAGTAGCTTTTCTCTTCAGATCCGGAATGTAAACTGCTTCCTGATCTCTGTTCTTGAAGTTCAGAACTGCTTCTTTTACGATGTTGTATGCATTTTCAGCAGCTGTTTCAGCAGAGAATTTAATGAAATCAGAGTCAGGCATTCTTGCTGTATCGGAGGTTGTGATGAACTTGGTATGGAAACATTTGCTCAGAGGGCCTAAAGCAGGGAAGATACACTGTACATCTACTACAACCGCTTCAACAGCACCTGTCAGTACACAGTTTTCCTGCTGCAGGAAGTTACCTGCCATGGGAATACCGTGACGCATAGCTACTTCATTGGAAGTACAGCAAACACCGGCAATGTTGATACCCTTAGCGCCTACTTCATGAGCCAGAGCAACCAGTTCTTTATCTTCAGCATATTCCACGATCATTTCAGAAAGTGACGGATCATGTCCATGAACGATGATGTTAACGTAATCTTTCTTCAGTACACCCAGATTGGCTTCTGTATCGATGGGCATGGGAGTACCAAACATGATATCGGAGAACTGTGTACCTGTCATGGAACCGCCCCAGCCATCGGACAGACCGCAGCGCAGAGACTGACGGATCAGTGCTTCCGGTAATGAAGAACATCCCATATGGGTCATATGCATAGCTTTGGAAACTTCACGGTCAACGGCACGGGGTGCGATTTCCTGTTCTTCCCATGTTTTCTGTCTTTCAGGAGTAGCATCCTTCAGCCAGTTCTGATATCCGAATACTTTACCGTATTCTTCCAGACCTGCCAGAGCTACATCATGAGCTACATCGTAGATATCTCTGCCTTCTGTTTCGATGCCCCACCTTGTAGCGATGGAGATCAGTTTTGCTTCATCTTTAACATGGTAAGCACCGTCTCTGGATGACTGATACAGAGTATGAGCGATTTCACGGCCATGATCGGAATGTGTAGCAGAACCGCCTGCTGTAAATCTCAGATAGTTTCTGCCTACGATACCGTGAGCGTCACAGCCGCAGATACCTCTGGGAGCTTTCTTAGTGATACGGCAGGGACCCATGGAACAGATACGGCAGCAAACACCGTCTTCACCAAACTTACAGTGAGGGGTCTGCTGTTTTACTCTCATCTGCCATGTACTTGCGCCTTTTTTCTCAGCAATCGCCAACAGCTTTTCATATTCGACGTCTAATTCTTCATGTGTGTAGATTAAACCATTTGCTTCCATTCAATACTCCTTTTTTTCATAAAATGGTTAGTTAATAGTTACTGAAAGAAATCATCCGGAGCTTCTGAAAATCAGAAGCCCAGTTTTTTCATAATCTCGTTAACAGCAAGGCGAACCGGATTGTCCGCATCCACTTTGGAAGTGGGTTTGCCGTCACTGTCATACTGATAAATGGTTTCATCCTGGGGGATAACACCGATCAGATCGAGTTTCTGGTTTGCGATTTCTTCCTTGATTCCGTCATTTAACACACCACCGGGTGCACGGTTCACAATAAGCTTGACAGTCTTTGGATTGAGTTTCATCTCCTCTACCATCCTGGAAACCCGTCCGACTGCCTGAATTCCTCTTCTGGAGCAGTCACTTACGAGAAGCAGTGTATCCATCCGGGGAAGTGTACCCCTGCTGATATGCTCAAGGCCGGCCTCATTATCAACAACTACATATCTGTAGTTCTCAACCTGTTTTACAATCTGTGCTCTGAGCAGGTCATTAACAAAACAATAGCATCCTGTGCCCTGTCCGCGTCCCATGACCATAAGATCATAGTCATCTTCTTCCACTACACCATCATTCATGATCTTCATATTCATGTAGTCCTGCTTGGACATCCCCGGAGGGATCGGGCTCTTTAACTGAAGTTCTGCATTCGCCACCTCTTCTCTGATATCTCCAAGAGTTGCCTGAACCTCAACACCAAGGACTTCATTCAGATTGGAATTGGCGTCCGCATCAACTGCAAGTACAGGGCCTTTGTTCTGTTTGCAAAGATAGTCTATGATTAAACCGCATGTAGTGGTCTTGCCAGTTCCACCTTTGCCTGCTACAGCAATTACATGTCCCATGGCGTAAAACCTCCTTTCTTTCATATACGGATTGGAATCCGCATGTTCAGCAGTTAATCAGCTGATAAAATGATAATTGTGTTTCTGCTGTACCTTTTGTCTCAGGTCCTATCCCCTGTGGGGGGATACGGTAAAGCAAAAAATAAATAAGCGAATCGACGCTCTGTTAATAATTTATCATATAATGAATCTTTTTTCAACGAAAACTTGCACATAAAGATATTATTTTTTTGTACATTCTTTATATTATTCCGATTTACACCGGTCAGGCCTTTGAAAAACGGTATATTCAGCGCTTTTTACCCGTCTTGGAAAATTCCTACAAGTTATTTTCACAATCAATACTGATAAATTTAATTTTTGTAATTTTTATACATGAGTTTTATCGCATCTTTCCGATTTTTTTTCGTTAAAAATGATATATTTTTATCATTCCATCATTCATTATCATCAAAATTATCACTGCCGGTCATACAGACTTATATGTTTTCTACAAAAAGTGGTGTTCTGTCTGTGAACAGTTGCCACATATTGTTGAAGTAAACTTTCATTATGCCGGATGTTTTATTTATAATACCATAATTGCTGAAACTTATCTACCCTTTTTATGTGTATTTTTAAAGTTTTTTGTCCTTTTATTTTCTTTTTTTTAGTACATTTGTCTGCCCATATCTTCTTTTTCTGTTTTCCGGTACTAATATTCCCGTTCCTTATGATAATTTCCGGTTTGTCATGGGTGTTTTTCACTTTATTGCTTGACACTGCTGCGGTAAAGTGGTAGACTGTTGTCAGCTGAATAAGAAATCAAGTTCTCAGTTACGAGCTAAGAGGGAATTCCGGTGAGATTCCGGAGCGATCCCGTCACTGTAATGGGGAGCCAATCCGATTTATGCCACTGATATATATTGTATTGGGAAGGTTCGGTGAGGCTGTGAACCTAGTCAGGAGACCTGCTTGATGGATACACAAACCTACGGTGAATAGGCTCTTGGTAATTTTATTCTAATGTTTGTTTTTATAAAATTACAGGCTGTTCCTGATGGGACAGCCTTTTTATGTATCACTTTATTCGGCGAGCTTATCCTCTTTTTGGATGATGGCAAACCTTACTCCTCTTTTTCGGATACCGGTCGATCGGCCCTTTTATAAACCGGTATCATCCCGGAAGCCGGTACAGCAGAATTCCCCTCACTCAGATTCTGCTGTACCGGTTTTCTCTGTCAGGTATTCTTCTCCGGTTTTCTCCGGGATAAACGCACTCGTGCAGCTGTTCTGTGCACACCTGAAAGCGGCTGCATGCAAAAAGCGGAAGCAAACCGATTCGCACCGGATTTCTTCCGCTTTTTATTCAATCTCCGGCAGCCCGCCGGGCCGCCGGATTCATTTACAATACAGGCATCGTTGATCATTTCTTAAGAATAATGTTTCTGGGACACTTATCCGCACATTTGCCGCAGCCTGTACACTTGTCGTAATCAATGACAGCAACATTATTGACAACGTCTATGGCACCGGCTTCACACTGCTTCTTGCAGACGCCGCAGCCGATACAGCCCGCATCACAGGCTTCTTTAACAGTCTTGCCTTTGTCGTGGGATGAGCAGACAACAATAGCTTTCTCTGTTGCACTGTAGGGAATCATGTCAATCAGATGTTTCGGGCAGACATTCGCACAGTTTCCGCATGCCTTACATGTCTCGGTATTGACTTTTGCTACACCGTCAACGATTGCAATACTGTCAAAATCGCAGACACGGGTACAGCTTCCCAGACCAAGACAGCCATAGGAACAGATCTTTGCTCCGCCGCCGGGGGCGATGACTGCTTTCAGACAGTCGTCCACACCGTAATAATTATATTTGTTTCCCGCCTTATCACAGGTACCGGCACATTTTACATAAGCAACCCTGCGTTCGCTCATGGATGCTTCCACACCCAGGATTGCAGCGATTTTCTGACCTACTGCTGCGCCGCCTACGGGACACTGATCCACTCTTGCATTGCCTGCAACGATTGCTGCTGCCAGCCCGTCACAGCCTGCATATCCACAGCCGCCGCAGTTGTTGCCGGGCAGTTCGCCGCGGACAGCAGTTACTCTTTCGTCCACTTCAACTTTGAATGCTTCAGCAGCAACACCCAGGAGAACTGCAACGATAATACCTACAACACCGACAACGATGCCGGCTAATACTACACCGTTCATTCTAATCCTCCTTTATTATACCAGACCGCTGAAACCGAACATGGCAATTGCCATGAGACCGGCTGTAATCAACACAATGGGAGATCCTTTGAAAGCTTCCGGGAAATCGTTGTATTCGATCTTTTCGCGGATACTTGCCAGTAATACGATTGCAATAGTAAAACCAACCGCAATACCAAGACCGGAAACGACGCTGAAGATCAGAGACGTCAGAACCGTATAATCTGCTCCCACAGGATAATCTGCAGTATTGTTGATAGCTACACCAAGCACTGCACAGTTTGTAGTAATCAGGGGAAGATATACGCCCAGTGATTCATACAGAGCAGGCATTGCTTTCTTTAAAAACATTTCTACGAACTGTACCAGACCTGCGATGACCAGAATGAATACGATGGTCTGCAGATAGTCGATTCCCTGAGGAACCAGCAGCAGATTCTGGATCAGGTTTGCTACAGCAGATGCGATAACGATAACGAAGATTACGGCTGCGCCCATGCCGGCTGCCATGTCGGTCTTCTTTGATACACCCAGGAAAGGACATAAGCCGAGGAACTGACTTAAGACAACGTTATTTACCAGGGCAGTACTGATTATTACCAATAACAGTTGAACAAACATTCTCTATCACTCCTCCTTATTCACTTTTCTTTGCTTCTGCAGCAGCTTTGGCAGCTTTTGCTTCTGCAGCGGCTTTGGCCCTGGCAGCTTTTTCCGCAGCAGCCTTTGCCTCTGCTTCTGCTTTGATCTCATCCAGCTTGCCGTGGTTGGCAGCTCTTACAGCACCTGCACATTCCGCACAGTTGCCGCCGCACGCCATGGAAGAACCGCAGCCTGCAGCAGGTTTGGAAATCCTGGTCTTATTCAGAACAGCCTGCAGACAGCCCAGTACGAAGAAAGCACCGGGAGCCAGTACGAAAATGGAAATGTGGAAAGTTTCCGGAACGAACTGGAAACCGAAAGCAGAGCCTGCACCGAGAATTTCTCTTACAAGACCGATACAGGTCAGAGCAACGGTGAAACCGAGGCCCATGCCGATACCGTCACCTGCTGATTCCAGAACACCGCATTTGGATGCACAGGATTCCGCACGGCCGAGGATGATACAGTTAACAACGATCAGCGGAATATAAAGACCCAGAGCGCTGTCCAGTGAAGGCAGGAAGCCCTTGATCAGCAGCTGTACCATGGTTACGAAGGATGCTACAATAACGATAAAGGCAGGAATTCTGACCTTATCGGGAATAATCTTTCTCATGGCTGAAATAACCATGTTGGACAGAATCAGAACAACGGTAGTTGACAGACCCATGCTGACACCATTGATCGCAGATGTGGTGGTTGCCAGTGTGGGACACATACCCAGCATCAGTACAAAGGTCGGGTTTTCCTTGATGATACCGTTGTAAATACGTGATACAAACTTATTCATCGATACCCCTCCTTAATTGGCATTTTCCGCAACAAACTTCAGTGTTGCATTGACAGCTCTCATGATCGCGCTGGATGTAATGGTAGCGCCGCTGATCTGGTCATAATCCTGATTGATGACAACCTTGTCAGCCTGGATTCCTGCAAACTGTGCCTGGAAATCTTCGTTGGTACATTTTGCACCCAGACCGGGAGTCTCGCTCATGGACAGAACAGAAAGACCGGTAATTGTCTTATCAGCTTTTACGCCTACTGCAAGTTTAACAGGTCCGCCGTAACCTTTTGCCTGACATGAGAACACATAGCCTTCTCCGCCGTTAGCAGACATAACCTCTGAAATAACCGCATCATTATCGTCAGCAGCAAATGATTCAAGAGCAGTATTCAAAGCGTCATCCGAGGTAAATTCACCGTCGGGATAAACCTTTGCATAAGCTTCCTGTTTTGCCTTCTCGGCGGCCTGAGCGATCGGTGCCTTGGTCTGATCGTATACCAGTCCGAGAAGAAGTCCGCAGATTAATGTGATTGCCAGAAGAGTCAAAGTATCTTTTACAATTGTATTCTTTCCCATATTACTTTTTCTCCTTTCCAAACGGAACAGGCATGGTGAATTTCTCAATCAGAGGCACCAGCATGTTACAGAAGATAATCGCATAGGACACGCCTTCAGCGGAACCGCCGAAGATACGGAAGATGCCGGTCAGGAGACCAAGGCACACACCAAATACGATCTGGCCAAGAGGAGTAATAGGACTTGTTACATAATCAGTAGCCATAAAGAAGGCACCGAAAATCAGACCGCCGCCCAGAACATGAGCCAGCATATATTCGAAATTGAACATGCCTTCAGAACCGAAGATCAGGGCAAATACAGCAACGGTTGCGATATATGTAACAGGAATCCGCCATGAAATAACCTTTTTGTAAAGCATGTATGCAGCACCGATGAGGAGTGCAATGGCAGAGGTCTCACCGATGGTACCGGGAGTCATACCGGTTGCCATGCTGATCATGGAATACTGACTGGTCATGGCTGCGACGCCTTCATTCTTCAGAACTGCCAGGGGCGTTGCAGCGGATACGCCGTCTGCAAAGAAGGTTGTCATGGGTCCTGCGAAGGAAATCAGCAGGAAGCAGCGTCCGGCAAGGGCAGGGTTCATGAAGTTCTGTCCGAGACCACCAAACAGCTGTTTAACGATGATGATTGCAAAAACACATCCGAGAGCCGGAATCCAGGGTGCAATGTAAGGCGGCATATTCAGCGCCAGAATCAGACCGGTAACAGCTGCGGAGTAATCTCCGATGGTGATGGGTCTTTTTACAATCTTTTCATATACATATTCAGCCAGTATGCTGGTTGCAATTGAAACCACGATAATCAGAACCGCATTGATTCCGACGGAAGCTCCCATGTTGACAAAAGCGTTAACCACGCCGACAACGGTCGCAGGGATCATGGCGATTACTACATCACGCATAATAGAAGAAGTGGAATCTTTACTTCGAACATGGGGTGATGCAGATACATTCAGCTTTTTGTTCACTTTCTACACCTCTTTCTATTTTTTCTTTCTGCCTTCGGCTCTTGCCTGAGCAAATGCCTGGGTCAGACGGCGTTTTGCAGGACATACAAAGGTACAGCTGCCGCATTCGTAGCATTCCATACCGCCGATCCGTTTGAATCCTTCGATGTCATTACGCAGCGCATATTCGATCATCATCTGAGGCACCAGATTGGAAGGACAGGCTTCCACACAGCGTCCGCAGCGGATGCAGGCTGTCGGTTCCATGGCAGCCACATCATCATGTGACAGGAGCAGAAGCGCTGAAGATGTCTTTGTAACAGGTACATTGATGTCAAACATGGCTTTACCCATCATGGGACCACCGGAAATGATCTTCTCGGGTTCACAGGTCAGTCCGCCGGCTTCTTCCACAAGCTCAGCGTAATTGGTACCTGTTCTTACCTCGAAGTTCTGAGGTGTCTTTACACAGTCTCCGGTAATCGTTACGATACGGCGAATCAGCGGAATATTTTCCGCAACAGCGTTGTAGATGGAAATAACGGTATCCACGTTGTCCACTACGCAGCCCTTATCAGCAGGCAGAATTGCAGAATGCACTTTTCGTCCTGTGCACGCATAGATCAGCGCACGCTCAGCGCCCTGGGGATATTTGGTTTTCAGAGGCTGCACTTTAATGCGGGGTTCGTTCGCCGTCATCCGGGTAAGTTTTTCAATACAGTCCGGTTTGTTGTCTTCGATACCGATCACGCCCTGTGCTTTATCGAAAAGCTGAAGCAGAATCTTCAGACCTCCGATCAGTCTTTCAGGCTGTTCAAGCAGCATACGGTAATCAGAAGTCAGATAAGGTTCACACTCTGCCGCATTGACCAGAACATAGTCGATGGCATTATCATCCTTCGGAGTAATCTTAACGTGGTTCGGGAAACCTGCGCCGCCCATACCAACGATACCGGCATCTTTTACGATGTCACGAATCTCCTGTTTGGACAGTCTGGTGTAATCTCTCTTCTCACCAAAGCCTTCTACCGCTTCGTACTTGCCGTCATTTTCAACAATAATGCACTGGCACATATTGCCGCCCGGTAACAGACGGGGCTCGATTGCCTTTACAGTACCTGATACAGAGCTGCAGATATGTGCGGAAATAAATGCACTTGCTTCTGCAATGCGCTGTCCCACCAGAATGTGATCTCCCTTGTTAACAATCGGTTTGGAAGGGGCACCAAGATGCTGAGACATAGCATAAACAAGCTCGCCTTTAGGCAGCACAACCCTGATCGGACGATCTTTGGAGAGATCTTTTCCATCATAGGGATGAGTACCACCCTTGAATGTAGCTAAATTCATCTGTCATCCTTCTCCTTTACATAATATTAAAATTAACATACCACTGCGGACGCCATCCGAATAAAGACATACACATGCACCACTCAGCATGCCGGCGCATATCTTTGTCCCGATATTTTGTAAGAATTTGTCACATATCCCCAATACAAACCCTTAGCCAAAATTGCCTGCAGTTTTATGCATTTTTGCAGATTTTATCGCAAAATGCCATTCGTATGTGAACATTATAACATAAATACAATTTAATACAACCTGAAATTTTACTCATTCTTTATAATTTATTTCTTTTCTTTTTATTTTTTTCCATTGAAAAACGTTAGCTTGTCACAACTTTTTTGTTTCTGTCAGCTTTTTATTTGTATGATTACTACAATTTTTATGCTGTGAGCCATTGTTTTTTGACAATTGATTAACAATTTCCTCCCGGTTGTATCAAATTTTATACAATATGATTTTTTCTTTCATCCAGATTCTTCCAGTATCTTTGTGTAACTATTACAATTTTATTTCTGATAAAAGCACAACTTGCGCAAAAATATACAGAACGCATTTATGCACATTTTTACAGTCCCTTTGTTTTTCTGGTACAGGCCTGCATCGCCTCGATGATGCTGCTGCGGAAGCCTTTCTCCTCCAGCACGCGGACTGCTTCGATGGTGGTTCCGGCAGGAGAACATACCATATCTTTCAGTTCTCCAGGATGCTTTCCGGTCTCCAGAACCATTTTTGCGCTGCCGTAAACAGCCTGTGCCGCAAAAGTATAAGCCTGTGCTCTGGGCATGCCGTCCGCAACTGCCGCATCTGCCATGGCTTCGATCATCATAAATACATAAGCCGGTGAACTGCCGCTGACTGCTACCGCTGCATCCATCAGACTTTCGGGAATAATCGTCACCTTGCCGCAGCACCGGAGCACTGTGAGAGCTTCCTCCAGATTTTCTTCTGTTACAAAGGAGCCGGGGCTTACCACAATGTTGCCTTCACCCACCAGTGCCGGCGTGTTGGGCATAGTGCGGACGATCTGAAGTTCCTTACCGAAAGCCGCTGCCAGACGTTCCAGACTCCAGCCGGGTGCAATGGTAATGATCAGCTTGTTCCTGTTTACATCATCACGGATCTCACTGATAACCGACTCATAAAACTGAGGTTTCACGGAAAGGAAAAGGATATCTGCTTCCCGGGCTGTTATCCGGTTATCTGTGGTTGTACGGATCCCCATGGACTCCGCCGCTTTTTTCAGCTGTGCTTCATTCTTATCCGAAGCAATCACATGAGCACCATCCACATATCCTTTTGCAATGATGCCTCCCATGATCGCACCGCCCATATTGCCGCATCCGATAAATCCTGTTGTCTTCATATTATTGTACCTGCCACTCAAAATGTGTTTAAATATACTTAACACATCGAGAAATTGAAGTCCTCGCGGATACTTCTTACTGTTTCGTAGTGTATGCTTTTGCGGTTACGCGTAACACGCTACTCACAAGTTCATGTACACTCCGCAGTCGTAAATTCCCGAAATAGCCTTCGGTACATACTTACGTTTGCCTGATTATGCAACTTCGTAAGTCACAGCATCTCTTAAATTAAGACTTGCGTTAAAATCCCTGTCTTCAACATAAC
>JALFLM010000195.1 GCA_022774705.1 Lachnospiraceae bacterium
GGAGTGAAATTTTGTCAGATCATCTTCATTAAGATATGCCGGGGCAATCAGATGGATCCTGTAATTCTCTACCAGAGACAGGATTCTCGCATCATCCACTTCCAGCATGTCATGCAGACTCATGGGGCCATCCCATTTTTCCGCTGAAAAAAAGAGAACCAGTGTTATGACCGGTACCAGCCGGTCATCTTTGTAAAAGCCGGAAAGATATTCTCCTGGGCTGTGATCTTTATAATCTTTTGCTTTTTTATGTGATACCGCTGCTTTCCTTACCTGTTCGGCGTATGCCAACGCATCGTAAATCATATTTTTGACCGGCATGGCGTAATGGACGGAATCCTGATTCTCGATTCCCAGTATAACATACGCTGTATGTTCATCCGTCATCGCCGTAAAATACTTCAGGCCATCCCTTATCTTCTGCACCGGAAGCTGTGCTCCATCTGAACCGTAGGGAACCTCTGCCGCTACGGAGTCCATTTGTTGCAGACTTCCCGGCTGTATGATTTCCTGCCCGCCGTATATCAGGTAGTTGAATGCATCTGCAAATACCCGATTGTCTTTCACATATCGTCTGGTTATTGTATCTTTTTTTCCCAAATCTGTTCTGCTCCCCCTTAAAAAGGCATGATAAAATAATTCCGGCAGAACAGATTATCTGACCATCTTCCGTGTCCTTTATGAAATTTATTTTATCACGCCGGTACTTGTTTATCAAGCTGCACCTGAGTGAATTATGGCCGTTCTCCTGTTGGACTGATGCCATTCATCAGGTATGCTTTGTTTTAAGACTTCATATATAATCTTATTATATTATCGTAGTTTTGTCAATATTTTTAGTCTGATTACTTAAAACAATAGACAGGGAAAATATTACGACATTTTCCCTGCCTTTCGATTTGTTTGTACTATTCCCCTGCCAGCCTCTCCACCTCTTCAAGAGACAGACTGGTCATCGCTGAAATCATCCCATATGAAAAAGAACCTTCTTTTAACATCCTCAATGCGGTTTCTCTATTCGCTTCCAATGCCCCTTCTCTGTGTCCTTCTATCAGTCCTTCTTTATGTCCTTCTATACGTCCTTCTTTATGTCCTTCTGCACGTCCTTCTGCTCGTCCTTCCACAAATCCCTCTGTTCTTCCTTCATCTCTGATTTCTGCAATCGCTTTACACACATCTACCACCTCCGATTCTGAGTCAATCTTAAATTCTGCATTTGTACATGCATTGATTACCATTGCTGCGTTTTTATCCAGCGCAGTGAATCTCTTATTATTCTTTACCAGCTTTTCCAGCTGCTGTTTGTCTGTTGAACATTTAATAAATGCGAACACCTCTCTCAGGCTGGAGTGAAATTTTGTCAGTTCTTCTTCATTAAGATATGCCGGGGCAATCAGATGGATCCTGTAATTCTCCACCAGAGACAGGATTCGCTCTTCCCGCTCCAGCTAAATCAGACTTCTTCTCACACTCACACCACCACTTCCACAATCCGTTTCCCGTGATAATCAATTTCCTGAATTCCGGTCTGCTTTTTCTTATTGAAATTAAAGCTCAGCAGATACCCTTTATCCTGATGATACAAGGGTCAAAAGGTCATGGATTTCGTGCTTGCACGAAAATACATGACCTTGGGACCCGCAAAACATGAGAGAGTAGCAATTTTTCGTAGAAAAATTAGCGAATTTCGAATGTTTTCAGGATTTCGGGAGCGTGAAACGCGGAGAAATCCGTTTGTATCATGGCGTCAAATTCATTTGACGCCTTCATCATCCTAATGATAAAAATCAAGATACTCAAATAACTGCTTTTGCCCTCTCTGATTGTATTCCTCACCGTGCCAGATTTTCAGTTCGATTATAATCTGTTTACCTCTGTAATCCACAATGATATCTGTTCTTTTCATATCCCGGGTTCTGGCTTCTATATAATAATTACCCGTTCCATTGATAATCGGTTTCAGATACATCAGGAAAATGCGGCTTTGTAGATTTCACTGTTCATTTCCTCTTCTGATAAAAAAAGATTATAGAGCTTCATTTCGAAGATACGATTGGAAATGCAGATAAATCCGTCTTTCTCTTTCAGAAATTCAATTTTACTCCCATTTTACCGTGTTTTTCTTCTTCCTGCAAGCTTACCTGATGCAACAGCTGCAGTTTATCCATGTCGACCTGTACTGCAGGTTCAAATCTTCCGGCCCTACTTCAGCAGCCCCATCTCTTTCCCTTTCAGGACCGCCTGTACTCTGCTGTTTACTCCCAGTTTTTTATACAGGCTGTAAATATGGCTTTTTACGGTTGTGATTTTCAGGTTCTGTTCCCGGCTGATGTCCGCGTTGCTGAGTCCGTGGCTGATGTCCTGAAGGATGATGGTTTCCATCATGGTCAGGTGCTCGCGGACGGGTTCTTCTATCGATGGGCGGCCGGAACGGGCTTCTTTTCGGGCGCAGCGCAGGATAACTTCCATATAATCTTCCAGCGGCATGCGCAGTACGTTGCCGTAATTATATTTCTTTTTTCTGTGCCAGCCGCCCGGCGCATTGTTTTCCATCCATTCCACATAGGCTTTCAGGATTTCTTCGCCTCTTTTTCCGTATTCGGCGTAAAATCGTACATAACGGCAGTTTCCGCTGACCAGAAATGATTCAATAGCACTTTTCAGGGATTTGCCGTACTGCTCCTTTTCCCAGTCTGCCGCTGCCTGCTGGAATAAAAGTTCGGACAGAAAGCGGGTACGGTGGTAAAACTGCATATACGGAATAAGCCGCCGCAGGATTCTGGATGCCCGCTCGTACTGATTCAGCAGCATATAGCCTCTGACCTGACAATACAGCACTATGTAATTGTCTTCTGTAACCCCGTTTCCGGCATCGTCTGCCGAATAGCGCAGCCAGCGGACCAGTTTTTCCGGTTCTCCCAGATCTGCTGCATATATACCGGCAATGGCTTCCGCATTCTGTGCAGCCACAGTGTTTTCCTCACGGGCAAACTGAACCTGCAGACTGCTGATCAGTTCCTCATGCTCCGGTTCAGGCTGTATTTTCTGCAGCTTGCACAGCAGGTACAATCTGACCGGCAGCATACGGGATGAACTGTTTTCTTCCAGCAGTGACCGGTCTTCTTCCCTGATGCTGTCCCCCCGCTCCGTTTCCAGATAGTAATCGATCCTCGCCAGCCGGTAGCACCGCCATTCCTCGTCTCCCAGGTATTCTTTCCATATCCGGGCTTTCCGGTTTTCATCCTTTTTCGTACAGGCAAACAGCCCCGACAGATCCCGCAGACCGCACAGGCAGGTACAGGAATTGCCCGTCATATTGTAAAGCCTGATTTTTCCTGATTTATTTTTACCAGTTTCCGTTTTAATGACTTCACTTTTATCAATATCATTTTTACCGGTTTCATTTCTGCCGCCGTATTTCTCCAGCATTTCCAGCCATTGATCGAGCGGCAGGTCCGGCTTTACATAATTCAGGTTCAGATAGATTTCCCGTATCCGAAACGTACCGTTTCCGGATTCCAGTTCTTTCTCCATCTTCCTGATTTCCCGATCCAGTCCTTCCTGATTTCTGTGAAAATAGCAGTACATGCCCCGCAGATAGCTGATTTCCGGGCGATTATCCTTCCAGTCCATGACTTCATCAAAAGATACGGAAAGAAACGGAACGCGGTCATAGCAGGCAGCTGCACAGCCACGATATTCTTCCTCATTGCCTGAATATTTCAGACATTGCAGAGCTTCTTCCACATAATCATGTGCCTCGTACCATTTCCCCAGATGTTTCCAGAATCCCTGATCCTGCCTGCGGGCATCATTTTCAGATGCGTTCCCATAGCTTTTCTGAAAAAGAGGCGCCATTTTCCACCGTTTTCTGCCGGACCCGCAGAGTATCAGTCCTTTACGTTCCAGCAGTTCCAGCGTGTCCACCGCCCGCGGGATTCCCCACACTTCTTCACACAGTTCCCCGTCCAGCCACGGACAGATGGCTGCCTTCTCCATGATTTCCTGTTCTTCGGCAGACAGGGTATCCAGAATCGTACGGCGGATATAGGCATCTATCTCGTAGCTTTGACGCAGTTCCTGCGGTGTCCGTATTGCAGAGGTCTGCTCCGACAGCCGAAGCATCAGATCGACGCAGCCGGCCCAGCCGCCGGTTTCTTCATAGAGCAGATCCGGATCCAGAGAGGTTCCTGTCCGTTCCGCCAGTTCCCGGACCTCTTCCTTTGTAAAAAGGAGAACCCGCTGCGGCAGAAGTTCCATTTCACCTTTCCAGATAAATTCCAGCAGTTCTTCCTGAGGCCGTTCTCTTCCCGTCATAATCATCCGGCTGCCGGGCGGACAGTTTTTCAGGAACATACCGATTACCCGCACCGTTTCTGCCGATAATTTTCCCCGGATATTTTCCATAATTACCCATATGCTTTTTCCTGTGGAAACAGATTCCAGCAGTGTTTTATGCAGAAGCTCTTCTTCTGTGTCAAATACCACATACTCTGCTTCCGGGTGTTTTTCCAGCAGCATTTTTACAGCCGTGGTTTTCCCTGAGGCAGCGGCTCCTTCAATATAAATAGAAGGGAATACTGTGATTCCCTTCTCCAATGCTTCTGTCTTATCAATGTAATGGCGATTGTCTGCCAGAGGTTTATACCGCATCGTCCTCATCCTTCGTAAGAATACCACCTTTTACCAGGGTGTCCAGAAATTCCTGAATATCTTCTCTTGCAACACTTTCTTCCACGTCATATTCATCCAGAATCCCTTTTACAAGATCCTCCACCGTCACATCCTGCTGGAGCATCTTCCAGAGAGAAACACCCACCTCATTCACCGTGATGAGACCATTGAATTCCAGCACTGTCTTCCCGGTCGGTATAATGATATAGTCTCCTGCAATTTCGCGCAGGACAAATTCTTTCTCAATTCTCATAGATCACTTGCACCTTCTGTAAATACGGATCAGCAATTGTTCAGAGCCAGCCCAGAAAACACTGTATGTTTCCTCTGCGCGGCATATCCGCCAATTAGATTTTTCCAATAGTCTACCACAGGCAAATTAAAATGTCTACTAATGACAAAAAATCTTTTTATCAAATTATTTCATCTGTTCCAGCTCCGCCCGTGTATATCCGTATCTGATGGCAAGGGGCATATTTTCCGTCACCTGACGGATCAGCTCCTGCAGCTTTTTCGTCATCCGTTTCCCGCAGCTGTTCAATGAAGTACGGGTCAGGCGGATGATTTCCTCAGAATTCGCTCCCATCATGGCCTGTTCTGTGATCATGCGTATAATGCCCCCCATGACCCGCATGTCTTCATTCTGAAGACTGTTCCACAGTGTTTCCAGCAATTTCATATAACCATTTACATCAGCGTAGGGATTGTCCCCTGTTATATCGTTTAATTCTTCCTTTGTGTAGCTGTGGTAAGTCAGATCAGGCAGCTGTTTCCTCATTTCCAGTATCTGCTCCGCTTTCTCCGCCGGGAAGGAAGAAAGATATATTACCCCCTCCTTTTCATAGAAGCTGTAACGGTCAAAATATATCAGCCGTCCTGCAATCAGGCGGATAAAATTGTCTTTGCTTATTTTGATGCCTGTATATTCCTGACAGATCTGGTGAAGGCTGTCAACCTCGATCACACCATAGCGGAACATCAGTGTATTGGCCAGTCTCTCCAGCTCCTGATAATCCTCCAGTTCAGACAGCACGCCTGCCCGTCTCATCCACATCTCATATGCTTTGCGAACCTCCCCGCAGATACAGAAATTCTGCACCTCTTCTTCCTCGTCCAGCTCCGGTTTGCAGATACCCGCAGCATACAGATACATAATAGCAATCGATATCTCCTGAAGATCGATCTCCGACTCAATTTCAATACAGTTCAGCAGTTCTGTCCAATCCAGCGTATTATCCTCAGGATCAATATCTGCTGTCATCATAAAATAAAAGAGATCTGCTGCACTGCCTTTTAAAAACAGCAGAAAATGCTTTTTCTCCTTCAGGAGAGTCTGTATATACTGTTTTTTCACTCCTTCTGCCACTTTTTTCTTCAAAGCCTCCGGGCCTTTCAGCGGATAGAGAAAACGCCCGGCCATTTCTCTCAGGCTCTCCTCATCAATCGTATCAAGAACATCCTGAACAGTGAGAGAATCATCTGCCTTGAAGAAGAATATCCCCTCGTCATCTTCCGGGTCATCGCCCCAATCATCCCAGTCATCAAAGCAGTCTTCCGGATCATCATTCCAGTCATCTTCTCCGTCATCAGAATCCGCCTCACCGGGATACTGCTCCAGCTGCCCTTTTACCGACACAATGCCATCTATGATATGCTCTTCGGTTTCGTAGATTTTCTGTATCTGTATATCAAATCCCCATTCGTCACCGAAATCGTACAGCAGATAAAACTTCTGGTTCAGCACAAGGTTCAGCTTCCTCAGCTTTACATTCGTACTTTTCTGCCCCGGTTCCGGCATAAAATAGTAAACATTTTCACCTCCAGCGTATCCGCTTCCGCTGAAATTAAACAGATAAAGATGATCATAATCAAAATCAAACGCATCCAGTATCATCTCACACAGATCATCAAGGGTTTTATCCGCCGAAATATCCAAAACCGTATAAATCCGCTTATTCCTCTCATAAGAAGCCTTGATCTCGTACCTCACCCTGCTTCGTTTCACACGCTGTCTTCCTGACGAAGAATCAGCCGCTTTCTTTCTGCCTTCTTTTCCTGACATATTCTGTACCCCCTTTTACTCTATTGTCGATTCACACGCTATCTGTCGATTCGTCCATCTCTCTTTATGTAAATATTTTGATATCCTGTCACTTAACATCATAACACATCCTTAAAAAGCAGAAAAGCCTGTTATCAAAAAAATGATAACAGACTCTCATTCACTGCTCTTCCCATTTAAAAACTTCCGGCGATATTTTTTCCGTCCCGATCCATTCCAGCAGCTGTTCGATCACCCATACACATGCTGCCGCATCTTTTCCATCACAGAAATCCGGGGATTCAAAGCCCAGTTTCAGTACGGAGCACATCCTGGCCAGAGTATCCACCGCAACCCCTGTTTCACATAAGACATCCATAAGCTCCAGAATTTTCTTATCCGCAGCTTCCCCACAGGAATTCTCCCTCTCTCTTTTTATTTCCATACACAGCCCTTCTTTCAGTCCACAGCCCTTCTTTCAGTCCTGCTATACTTTCGCTTTATTATAGTATCCTGCATTCGTAAAGAATTATTCTGCAGGTCTTCATCTTATCATAGTGAACCGGACCTGTCATTCGGCTGTAAACCGAATGAATATGTATGATATCTGTGTTATCCTGTAAGTTTCCGGGTCTGTTTTACCTGTTGTCATTTCCTGCTGCCATTCCCTGCTGTCATTTCCTGCTGTCATTTCCTGCTGTCATGCCCTGCTGATACACCTTCCGGTCTGTCCGCCCATATGCCGGTAGCTGTCCATTCTTCTCATCTGGGGGATTCTGGCGAACCTCCGTTTCTGCTGCTGCCTGCAGACAGACGGCTCTGCCACCAGAAGCCAGTTCATGGGAACATGAAGCAGCATGCTCAGTGCAAACAGATGATCCAGAGAAGGCAGGGTTTTGCCGTGATACCAGTTATATATGGACTGGGGGCAGCCAATCAGCAGATATTTCTGCAGTTCCCGGACTGAATATCCGTTGATGACACACAGTTTCCGTATCCTCTGTCCGGTTCGTTCCATATCGATCTGCGGTGCCAGAAACATTTGCCTCTCTCCTTTCTTTTACATCTCAGGTTACCATTTTCATCTTCTTTTGTAAACCTCCCGCCTCCTGTATTCTTTTCGATACATTTTTCTTAAAACTTCCTGTTTTTCCGAAAATTCTTCAGAAAAACCTGATTTTGCACTGTGAAAAGTACTGTTTCAGTAAATTTTTGTCATATTGAACAATTTTTTCTTCAAAACAGCTTCCAATAATTTATTTGTCAAAAAAGGGCGGGCAGGATACAATACGATTGTTCACATTCGGAGTAAGGAAAGAATTTACAGGACACCGGCAAACCGTATCCACTCCCCCATATATGGCGGTTTTCCTGTAATTTCCAGTGAAAAGGGCCTTAAATACTATCAGGAGGTATAGAAATTGAAAGTACACAAATTTGACACCAGAGTACAGCATCTGAAGTATCAGGTACTGCGCGAAATCGCCAGAGAAGCCTGGAATGATACCCTGCTTGAAAATCTGCACGACATTCCCAAACGTATTCTTCCCAAAGACCACCCCACCATGCGCTGCTGCATTTACAAGGAACGCGCCATTCTTACCGAACGCATGCAGATTGCCATGGGCGGTGACAAAAATGACCCCAATGTAATCGAAGTGATCGACATTGCCTGCGACGAATGCCCCATGAGCGGATATGAAATTACTGACCTTTGCCGCGGCTGTCTGGCTCACCGGTGTGAAGGTGCCTGCAAAAAGGGCGCCATCACATTCGATGAACATATGAAAGCGCACATTGACAAGTCAAAATGTGTCAACTGCGGTGCATGTGCTAAAGTCTGCCCTTACACGGCCATCACCAACCGCAAACGCCCCTGCGAAACCGCCTGCAAGGTAAATGCAATCCATGCCGGTGAAGACGGAGCTGCAAAAATCAATCATGAGAAGTGTATTTCCTGCGGCGCCTGCGTCTATCAGTGTCCTTTCGGAGCTGTTTCCGACAAATCCTACATACTGGACGTCATCGACATGATTAAAAAAAGCGAAAACAATACCCGCTACAATGTATACGCCGTGGTTGCACCTTCCATTGCCGGCCAGTTCTACTATGCAAAACCCGGTCAGATTCTGACTGCGCTGAAGAAACTCGGTTTCGACACGGTCATCGAAGCGGCTCTGGGCGCTGATATTGTGGCCTATGCGGAATCCCGGGAAGTATCGGAAACCGACAGCTTTGTAACCAGTTCCTGCTGTCCTGCTTTTGTGAATTATATCGATAAGCAGTTCCCCCAGCTGAAGGATCATGTTTCCCATAATCTTTCGCCCATGGCATCGATTTCCAAATGCATCAAGGAACTGGAACCTGACTGCAAAATCGTTTTCATCGGTCCCTGCACTGCCAAGAAAATGGAAATTCAGAAGGAGGAAGTCCGCCCTTATGTGGATTCCGTGATCACATTTGAAGAACTCCAGGCACTGTTTGACAGCCGTGATATTGAAGCGCAGTCTCTTGAGGATGCGCCTCTGAGCGACGCTTCACCTTTCGGACGGATTTTTGCCCGCAGCGGCGGTCTGACTGAAGCCGTTGCTCAGGGATTAAAAGAACACGGAGCAGATCATTTTGATTACAAGCCCGTCACCTGCGACGGCATTGATGCCTGCCGCATCGCACTGCTGAAAGCCTCCAAAGGTGTTCTGAACGGCAACTTTATAGAAGGCATGGCATGTGAAGGCGGATGTGTCGGCGGTGCCGGATGTCTCACTCATGCAGAGAAAAACACCCGTGCCGTAAACCAGCACGCAGCCACCTCGGATAAAAAAACCATAACCGAATCGGTCCGCAGAATGGATCAGGTATAATTAAACAAAACGCCGGTGTGTTCTGTCCGGAGACTTCTCTCAGTCTGTCTCCGGATACAACACACCGGCAGTTAATTTCTGCTAAAATATTGCCGCCTGTTCCTGATCGGCTTCCCTCTCCATCTGTTTCTGCAGATTTTTATTCAGTTCATCCATCTCTTCGCCGATACAGCCCGCTGCTACGGTATATTCCATATCACCGGTTTCCTTCTCCAGACGGGAAGCCAGTTCAAACGCCTGATTCAGATACTGCAGTTTTTCCGCATCCTGTACCTGAGGAAGCATGGCATACCGGAACAATACGTGCATATATTCACCTCTTGCTTCTGCCTCACAGGAAGTTTTTTGTTGTATAAGGCCTGAAAACATCTCGCCGCATATACGATAAATGCCCTCTGCTGCTATATAATCCGACTCCATCTCGCATCTTTCGGCATCCCTCATATATGTGCGTCCAATTGCTAAAATATTACCTCCATCTGCATATCTCTGATCTTTCCCTGCCCTAACCATACTAAAAACTCCTTTCTTCCACAAGCAGTTCGCAATTCTTCAGAGCCAGAAAAAGGGGGAAAACGCAGTGTTTTCAAGTCTGACTCTGACAGTTTCATAATTAATATAGCACACTTTTTCAAATTGTCATGTTACAATTTTCAGAAACTGTTTAAAGTCTGCCTGACCCCACCGGTTTCTTATCTTCTTCTGTCAACACCCAGACGGTCATCGTAAACCGCTCTGCATCCGCCGATAAATTTGGGACGCGTACGTGCTGCTGTTACCGGTGCTTCTCCGATGGTCTTCACGGTCAGTCTTACAGGAACCGCAACACGTTTCAGATGCATGCCGATCAGGGTGCTGCCGATATCAATACCGGCATCTGCTCTGATTTCTTCCAGCGCCACCGGATCCTCCATGCCGTGATAGGCCGCCGCTGCAAAAGAGCCTCCTGCTTTGGGCTGCGGTACCACATTGCAGATCTCCGCCTGGGGAACAGCCTGCCGCTCTATGATAATGGCACGGTTCAGATGCTCGCAGCACTGAGCCGCCAGATAAATCCCCCTCGGTTTCAGAACAGACTGAATCGCATCGTATATCTCCTGAGCAGTCTTTTCACTGGAAAATGTACCGATCCGTTTGCCCAGTACTTCGCTGGAAGAACATCCCACTACCAGAATCTGTCCTTTCTTTAAACCTGCAGCCTCGCATAATTCTGTAACTGCCGCTGTACACTGCCTGCTTATTTCTGACATAATCACCACAATCCTTTCTTATATTTGTCACCAGTGAACGTTTCAGAGCCACACCTGAGAAACACTGCGTGTCTCAGGTGTGGCATATCCGCCGGATAGATTTGTACAAAAAGCCGCCATGTTCTTTCGAACATGACGGCCTCCTTATCTGAAGTCTGTCTATACGACCTGGTATATAAAGATCATCCTCCGGATAAATACTTTCAGATAAAATTAATCCAGTGTGTAAGGCATCAGTGCAACGTGACGTGCTCTCTTGATTGCAACAGTAAGAGCTCTCTGATGTTTTGCACAGTTGCCTGTAATTCTTCTGGGAAGGATCTTACCTCTTTCAGATACGTATCTTTTCAGTTTGTTTGTATCCTTGTAATCGATACCGGTATCTTTTGTACCGCAGAATACGCAGACTTTTCTTCTTCTGCGTCCGCCGTTTCTTCTCTTCATGGGAGCATCTGATCTTTCACCTTTATTGTAAGCCATGGCTATAACCTCCTTAAAAATTCAACGATAACTTTTCGTACACCGACCGGCACTGCTCCGGCCGAATCAAATCCTAGTTGAAAGGAAGACCTTCGTCATCAACACCATCGGGAATGTTCATGAAATCATCACCGATCGCGCTTGCCGGGCTGGGTCTGGAATTGCCCTGCTGTCCGTAACCGCCGTAGCTCTGACCACCGCCGTAATTCTGGCCGCCGCCGTAGCTCTGACTTCCGCCGAAACCATCCTGTGCACCACCACCGTTGTAGGATGATGCTGACGCTTTGCTTTCAGCGAATTCCTGATCTTCTACTACTACGTCTGTTGTGTAAACTCTGACGCCATCCTTGTTGGTATAACTGCCTGTCTGCAGACGGCCGCATACTACCATCTTGGTTCCTTTTCTCAGGTACTTTTCCGCAAATTCCGCCTGACGGTCAAATGCCACACAGCTGATAAAATCGGCTGACTGCTCATTGTTGTCATTGTTTCTGCGAAATCTTCTGTCAACTGCCAGAGTATATCTGGCCACTGCCAGCTGACGGTCTCCCTGATTGGAATATCTGACATCGGGATCTCTGGTGAGTCTCCCCATTAAAATAACCTTGTTCATTCATTCACCCAAATCTTTCTATAGTAGAAGTGTGACTCAGCTTCCTGTTTCAAGCTTCTCCTGATACAAGCATTAAGCTTCCTGTTTTACTACCAGATATCTGATAACATTCTCCATCAGACGAACATGAGCTTCTACTTCATTCGGGCAGTTGTTATCTTCTGTCTCGAACTGGATAAAGTAGTAGTAAGCTTCTCTGGATTTCTGGATTTCGTAAGCAAGTCTCTTCTTGCCCCAATCATCCACGCCAGTTACGTTGCCGTTAAAACGGGTGATATAACCTTTGACTTTTTCAATTGCCGCTGCTCTTTCTTCTTCTTCAAGTTTTACGCTTAAAACAACAGCTAATTCATACTTTTTCATGTTAGCACTACCTCCTTGTGGACTTTTTTGGCCCCCTTGCGGGAGCAAGGATTAAAATTTATCACAGTTTTTGATTCTATCATAATCAACCGGATAATGCAAGCTTTTTCTTCAGCTCTGACCTGATTTTTTCAGTTCTTTCGTGCTTTTTTCCACTGTTTTCCGCGGAACCATGATCATATGGCCGCATCCTGTGCACTTCAGGCGGAAGTCCATCCCCACGCGCAGGATCTCCCACTCATAGCTTCCGCAGGGATGCGGCTTTTTCAGGCGTACCACATCCCCTACCTCATAATTCAGACGTTCCATATCTCACCTTTCAATTGTCTTTTAATCTGTGCTGCTTTCATCCGTCCACCGTACCTGCAGTTACAGGAACATACTCATAACCTGGCCGATGGGCTGATTGATCACCAGATCAGCACGGTTATCCATGGGCGTTGCCGACTTGTTGATCAGAACCAGTTTGCTGCCCCGGTAGTAACTGACAAAACCTGCCGCAGGATATACCGTCAGAGAAGTTCCTCCGATAATCAGTACATCGGCTTTACGGATATAACGCAGCGCCGAATCGATCACATCACTGTCCAGACTTTCCTCATACAGCACCACATCCGGCTTTACCATACCTCCGCAGGAACAGCGGGGAACCCCTTCCTGCTCCAGAATATAATTCATATCGTAAAATTTATTGCAGCGGGTACAGTAATTGCGGTGCACCGATCCGTGCAGTTCCAGAACCTCTTTACTTCCGGCCGCCTGATGAAGACCGTCAATGTTCTGAGTAATTACTGCTTTCAGATGTCCCTCCTGCTCCAGCTTTGCCAGAGCCAGGTGTGCCGGATTGGGCTCTGCCTCAGGATACAGCATCCTGTCTTTGTAAAAACGGTAAAATTCCTCCGGATTCTTCATATAGAAGCTGTGGCTGATAATCGTCTCCGGCGGATAGTCATACTTCATGTTGTACAGACCATCCGCGCTGCGAAAGTCAGGAACATTGCTCTCGGTAGACACACCTGCTCCGCCGAAAAATACCACATTGTCACTGTTCTCCACCCAGGATTTTAAAATTTCCAGTTCATTCATCGCAAATCCTCCTTTTATTCACCCGCTCTGCCGCTGCGGCTTTTACCGCGAAATGGTATCATCTCTCATCCAGCCGGTAGTTCCGTCCGGCGTGGTAACCTGATACCATGTATGAGATCCATCCGACTGGGTTTTACCGGTTGCTTTCACTTCTGTACCTCTTTCATAGGAATTAAGAACCTCATAAGAGGTACCTGCCCCTGAACGAAGACGGGCGCTGCTGACCGATACTGTATACGTATCATTATCCTGTCTGCCGGTACTGCTCTCCTTCCCACCGTCTTTTCTCTCAAATAAGGAAGTAATCTGGCTGACAACGCTGCCCCGGTCCGGTGATATGCTTCCGTCCATATAAAGTCCTGCCGCCAGCACGCATGCCGACAGGATAAAAATCAGATAATAGCGGAACAGGCCGTTCTTCATGCGGCGGTAAGCTGCCAGATACCCGCTGTAGGCCCTTTCCTGCTGTGCTTCCATCTCCAGATTATGCTGTGCCTTCGGAATCTCATCCTCCGGCTCAAATTTCTCTGCAGTCAGTTCCCCGCTCATCTTCTTTGCTTCATCTGCAATCTCCTTCATATTGTCGATGGAATGAATCAGACGCCTCCACAGACGGAACTGATTCATTCGTACGGCACCTGCCGCCAGACAGAGAATAACTGACAAAAATGCAAGCATAAAACCGGCTTTTGATACAAGGCCGCTTCCCTCCAGAAAATTCCGTGTCAATACGCCCCAGAAAAACAGAAGCAGCACACTGAGAAGCAGAGAAATAAACCCTCCTGCCACGCCCGGAACCTGATGTCTCTGCCGTTTTTCCTGGCACATTCCCATGCAGTCTGCTGCCCAGTGATGCACTCTGGCTGCAAATCGCTTCAGATAATCAACAGCTTCCTTACCGGCTTCTGAAAACCCCTTCTGAATGATACTCCGTTCCTGAAGACTGCCGCTTTCACTCAGCCAGCCCACAGGCACATATTCGTAATCTGTATTCTGTACGAAATAGGCATCCGCTTTACCGCTGGTTATCCGATAGTCTGACACATCGTATACCCCCAGCCGATACAGCTGAGGATTATTCATAAAGTCTCTTCTCAGCTCATACATATACTCCTTCAGTTCATGCTGAGCACGAAGCAGTTCCGGAATCGACATCTCATCCGTATATTCAATGCCGGAAAAGTTCTCCTGCGCCATATGTTCCATCATCTCATCCATATCATAAAGATCCAGATGATTTTTCAGCCAGTATTCCGGGCCTTTCTCCAGTTCCCGTATCACGATCCTGCGCAGAACAGACTGCTTCTCAGGGCAGATCCTCTCCAGAAACTGGCAGACATTACCCGTAATCCTGTCATCCCGGGTAATCCGTCCTCCTTTATAGAAAAAGTCTCTCCACTCCCTGAATGCCACACTGTAACCGATGGCCTCCAGCCAGCACTGGAAATAATCCTTATTAAAATCCTTATATACCTGTTCCTTCAGACCTGCAGGATTCTTTTCCAGAAAACCGATATAGGAACTGATGCTGCTCACTTCCGTATCCTTATCCGGCTTGTAAACCGGATCCGGCAGCATCCTGACCACCAGCTCGCAGGCCGCTCGCAGAACATGGCTCTGTGCCTCTTTCTCCACGCCTTTTACCAGTCCCATATCCTCTTCCGAAAAAACATCCGCATAATAATAACTCAGAATCCCGCTGGTCAGAAGTTCTTCAGAAGCGGCAGTCAGACTCCCCTCTGCGATCTGCTGACGCAGCGTCTCAATCAGAGGAAAAATACCTTCATATCTTTCTCCGGCCCAGAAAAATCCCTCTGCGGCAGGATCGATCAGATGAATGGCTGCAGCCAGCCCCGCATTATGAGCATGAGGAAAACGATTCACTGTCAGATCGGCCAGTGCCCCGGACAGATGCTGATACTGCCGTCTGAGACTGTCAGCCAGCAATCCGTCATACAGATGCTTTGTCCCTTCTTCCGGGTAACAGCAAAGCGCCTGTGCCAGTTCCCTCAGACTGCTGCAGCTGATCTGAGCCGTCAGCTGATAGGGCGGATCCAGTATCTGCTCCTCCTGTGAATAGCGGAATACCGGTACATTGGCACCGGAAATCCATGCTTTTACTTCCTTATATCCCCAGCGGTATCTGGGGTCCTGTACAGTCAGTCCCTCCAGCAGAGATGCCATACGCCTGCTGATGCCTTCATAATGCATCAGTTCTCCCCTTCTGGTCCGGATCATAATCTCATCAGGAAGCAGGCCTTCATAAATCTGCTTTCCTGTCAGCAGAAAATAAAGGCTCACCGCCAGACCGTAATAATCCGATGCCGGAGAATACATCCCCGTTCCCAGCACTTCCGCAGGCACATAACCCGGAGTAAAAGCCAGAGCCGCATCGCAGTAATTGCCATCCTTCCCCATGGGAACGCTGATTCCGAAATCTCCCAGCTTTGCACAGGGAGTACCGTCCTGGCCAGCTGCCGCATACATATTGTCCGGCTTCACATCACGATGCAGAAATCCCGCCTCATGCATGCTGTGAAGTGCCTCATTGATACAGGGGACCACAGTTTCCTCCACATAATATTCATCCAGAGGGACTCTGGAAGCCAGTGTTCCCAGCTCCATATATTCAAACATTTCAAAAACGCATTTCTTCCCCTGAATCTCGGATACTCCATGATCCAGAAGCCGCATCAGAAAAGGATAATCCCCCTGATACAGAAATCTGCGCACAGAATTGCCGGTTCCTTCCATATTGGAATAGATCCGGGCTGCAAAACGGTCACCGTGCTGATTCTCACAGAGGTAGATCCGGGCCTCCCCGCTCCCCTGGGCCAGCTGGCGAACCGGCATGTAAATATCTTTCTGTCCTTCAAGTATAATCATACTACCTGCACCTCTCTGACCTACGCAATGCCCGGAATGGCCAATCTGCCTTCACGGATCATGAACGCATAATCCTTCTCCAGAAGCTGCTTCACATAGGTATTTTTCAGGGTTTCCGTCCCTTCAAACCACAAACGCCCCAGCCTGGCCGGCAGCGGTACACCATCTGCGCAGATAAATCTGGTCTGCGCCTTACCGGCCTCTTCAAGTCTCTGATAGACCGCTGCCATCTCTTCGGGGGGATACTTCTCTCTCAGCAGATTCCTCAGATCCTCATAATTCTTCAGCTGACGATTCTGAAAATCCTCTCTCAGATGGCGGGTCTCCGCTTCACAGGCCTGATCAAACATCTTCTGATATTCTTCATTCTCCGCCTGAATCTTCTTCTGCCGCCTCATGGCATCAGACGCATTGGCCATAAAACGCTCTTCAGCTTCATCCAGCTGTTTCTCCAGCTGAAGAATCTCCGCATGTCCCTTCTCTCTCAGTGCATCGTTGTCCACTTCGCACAGATAACGGGCTTTGCCGATCAGATTGGCAAAGGATGCGTACTCCACCATCATATCCTCGCTTTTGAAAAGAGCTTTCAGACGGTTCAGCCACAAACCGCTTTTGTCATCGTTGATCTTCTCGATCATCTCATCCAGATCCAGTTCCTTATAATCCTCCAGCCTGGTCACCTGTGGAAAAAAGTCTCCGTACTCCCGGTATCTGTAGGCATACTGGAAAAATTCCGGTCTGACGATCTCGTTCTTCCGGCTGAGAATCCGGTCACGGATCTTACAGTTTTCTTCTATACTTTTTCGCATCAGTTCCTTTTTCTGAAAAATCTTTCCGCGAATTTTCTCCTGTGTTTCATTGCGCTCTCTTGCAGTCTTTTCCTGCATTGCCTTAAAGGAAGCCTGCTGCTGCCGGTAATTATCTTCATTGCGGACCCTTTTCATCTCCTGATCCTTATTCAGCTTTTTCTTCATGCTGTCATACCAGTTGTCCGTCTGAGCAGACACATCGCAGTATCTTCCCAGTTCCTTCAGGAATCCCTCAAGAAATTCTACACATTGTTCCATACTTCCTCCCTGGTTCCGTATGATTTTCATTAATCAGTATCAGCTATAGTATACACCAACTCGCCCGTCAGGTCTAATAAAAAATCGGTAAATTAAGACAGGTGTAGTCCTTTATGAAAATTTTATCTTTATAAACAGCTGCACAAAACGAACCGCAGGACGTACTACGGTATTCTGTACCACGTACGCTGCGGTTCGCTGTTATACTGTTATTCTGTTATCAGAATTTTGGTGTTTTCCCCACATCCTTCAGAGCTTCCAGAATCTCCTCCAGGCTCATGCCGGCCTGTGCATTGACGGTGGCCGTCACGGCGCCCTCCACCACGGGACAGTCCGCCATCACAACCTTATCGGAGCCGTACATTTCCAGAACCATCTCCGCGGTCATAACCGCACTTCCCATATCCATAAGAAGAATCACTCCGTCATCGGAATAAAGCGAATCGATGGCATCATATATCTTCTGAAAACTGGTCCCGAAGCCGCCGTCATCAGTGCCGCCGGCTGCTGCCACACTGGCGCCGTCGGCCATAAGCTTTGTCAGTTCCACAATGCTTTCCGCCAGATCTTTACTGTGGGATACAATTACGATTCCAACCATTTACAATGCCTGCCACTCAAAATGTGTTTAAATATACTTAACACATCGAGAAATTGAAGTCCTCGCGGATACTTCTTACTGTTTCGTAGTGTATGCTTTTGCGGTTACGCGTAACACGCTACTTACAAGTTCATGTACACTCCGCAGTCGTAAATTCCCGAAATAGCCTTCGGTACATACTTACGTTTGCCTGATTATGCAACTTCGTAAGTCACAGCATCTCTTAAATTAAGACTTGCGTTAAAATCCCTGTCTTCAACATAAC
>JALFLM010000097.1 GCA_022774705.1 Lachnospiraceae bacterium
ACGCCGCAGTGCCTTCACGATCTGGGGAACATAATGGCTGCCCGTTACCAGATTGATATTATGCGCCCCCATTTCCTGCAGCATCAGAAACTTTTCCGTCAGTTTTTCGCTGCTGATCACCCGGGCTGTCTGTCCCCCGGCGATCGTCCGGTTCTGACAGAAAACGCATCCCAGAGCACATCCCGAGAAAAACACGGTTCCCGAGCCGGAAACACCGGAAAGCACCGGTTCCTCCCACATATGAAGCGCGGCTCTGGCCGCCGTGATCTCCCACGGACTTCTGCAAAATCCGGGCTCACCCTGATCTCTGCGTACGCCGCATCGGCGCGGGCATAAATAACAGCGCATAAGATTCCTCCCTGATAGCAAAATTCCTGCTGCTGTTTACAGCAGAACACAAACAGTCTGGAAAGCACCGTATGAAAATACTGCGTACTTTCTCCTGACAGTAACATTTTAACAGAATCCGGAGCAAAAAAAAAGAGCGTTTCGCTCTGTGTTTTTTCGGGATCATCCCCCCGGGATTCCTCAGCGCATTCGTACTGAAACTTCCGCCCATGCAGGTTTATCTCCTGCTGTACCTAGACGAATTTGTGAAAATGCCCTGGGTTTACGGGCATTATAAAAGTTACAAATGGCTGAAGAATATCACCAGGGAGTTTCCGGTTACATTTTTTCTTTTCCGGCGGCTTCGTAGGCGATCTGGTAGAAGAGTTCCTGAGAGTTCAGGGCTGTATCGCCGGGCTGTACTTTTTTGTAGGTACCGTCGGGCTGCTGTTCTCTGGCTTTTACGTTGTCGCTGAGCATGAGACCGAACATTTCTTTAAGACGCAGTTTCAGGCGTTCATCGTAAATGGGTACTGCCACTTCTACCCGGCGGAGGGTGTTGCGGGTCATGAAGTCGGCTGATGAGATGTAGATGCGTTCCCGTTCCCCGGTTCCGAAGATGTAAATGCGTGAATGTTCCAGATAACGTCCTACGATACTGATGATCCGGATATTATCAGTCAGTTTCGGAAGTCCTGACTGCAGACAGCAGATGCCGCGGACTACCAGCTCGATCTTTACGCCTGCCTGTGATGCTTCTATCAGTTTATCTATGATCTTTTTATCTGTTAATGAGTTGATTTTCACTCCTATGTACGCTTCTTCTCCGGCTTTGGCACACTGAATTTCCCTGTTGATCAGGTCGATAACCTTATTCTGCAGACATCTGGGTGCCACCATCAGATGCTCGGTGTATTCCACCGTTTCTCCCAGAGAAAGGGCCTGAAATACCTGTCCGGCTTCCTGTCCGATGGCCTGATTGGCGGTCAGAAGAGAAAGATCGGTATAGAGTCTTGATGTTTTCTCATTGTAATTGCCGGTGCCGACCTGCGTGATATACTGAATGCCATTTTCCGTTTTTCTGGTGATCAGACAGAGCTTTGAATGAACCTTCAAACCGTCCAGACCGTAGATTACGTGGCAGCCTGCCTCTTCCAGATAACGGGACCAGGCAATATTGTTTTCTTCATCAAAGCGCGCTTTCAGTTCCACCAGAACATCAATCTGCTTTCCATTCTCCGCTGCTTCCACCAGCGCTTCCACTACTTTACTGTGGTTCGCCAGACGGTATAAGGTCATGCGGATTGAAACAACTTCGGGATCATTGGCCGCCTCCCGCAGCATCCGGAGGAAAGATTTGATATTCTCAAATGGATAGGCCAGCAGAATATCTTTTTCCAGTACCTGGTCTATAACAGGGCGGTCCGAACTGATTTCCGGAGAATATTGAGGTACACGTTTTTCATAGAACAGTTCCCCGTGACTGCGCAGCAGATCCTGAAATTCAAACAAAAATGACAGATCCAGCGGTGAATTACTGGAAAACACCTGATCTTTCTCCAGCTCCAGAATACCGCGCAGACGGTTTACAATATCGCTGTCCAGATCCCGTGTCATTTCCATGCGGACCGGACAGAGTTTGCGCCTCTGACGAATCACGTCTTCCATATGCTCTCTGTAATCCAGATCTTCATCATAAATGCCGTCCGCATCGATATCGGCATTTCTGGTGATACGGATCAAAGACTTCTCCTGCACCTTATATTTGCTGAATACCAGCGGCAGGAAATGGAGAATCAATTCTTCCGCCAGCACATAACAGCCGGGTCTGGTGGGAATCTCAATCAGACGGCCAAATACCCCTGTATTGCAGGGAATAATGCCTATTTTCCCTTTATCATTTTTCGTTTCCAGCACAGCTACCGCATAAATGGCCTTGTTATTCAGAAAAGGAAACGGCTGCTTTTTCCCCACTATAACAGTGGACAGAAGCGGCTTGATTTCCTGCTCAAAATAACGCTCCAGATAGCTGTTCTCCTCCTCATCCAAAGCGGAAAATTTCACGAGACGGACGCCTTTTTCCGCCAGCTGTCTCATCAGATCTTCGTAAATGCGGTCTTTGTCCGCAGTCATTTTCCGAACCTCCAGCAGAATAGCATCCAGCTGCTGGCGGGCAGTCATATGTGTCTTATTGTCCCGTACTTCCTTTTTCAAAAACATCATATCATGGAGAGAACCAACCCTGACCATGAAAAATTCATCCAGATTGGACTGGAAAATCGATAAAAAGGACAAGCGCTCGCAGAAAGGAATGGTCTCATCTGCCGCCTCCTCCAGCACACGCCCGTTAAATTTCAACCAGGACAGCTCTCTATTCAAATAACAGGAATCATCAAATGTCTGCATAATAGTATCTCCCAACTTCTGTAATTTCCAAAAACCGGTTCTGATGTAACGTGAGTTCTTTATAATCTCTCCTGTCTGCACCTGAACCGGCAGGTACCCCGGATTCTTTCATAACTTATCCATTACATATATACCGAAGTTCGTTTCCAGCTTCCGATTTCAGTATAAAAGCAGCATCTAAAGTCTGTTTTCCCGTTTTGTAAAGTACATGTAAATTCAGAGTAAATAATAGCCGTCTTATGCGATATCCTGTAAAACAAAATTCCAGATAGAGAGATCGATTTTGAGGCTGCTTATTCCTCTCCCTGCGATTTTCCTCCCCAGGAGTCGGAATCCAGCATAGCCCGTGAGAGGCTGAACTTATTTTTGACGTTTATTTTTACTGTATTTACGTAATTCTTTGATACCTCCCCGGTGATTTTTCCATTGACCGCATTATATGAGGCCCGGTCGGTCTTCCAGCTGTAATCAGGCCAGATTACCAGCGGCTGCTCATCGGAAAATACATCTCTGCCCACCAGAAGACGCGGGTCATATTCCACCCCGAACAGATTGGAAAGTGTGGGAAGAATGTCAAGGCTGTATGTGGGTTCCCGGATTTCACAGGCCAGTCCGGCCGACTCTCCCCCTTCCTCCAGACAGCCCGACCAGAGAATCCATGCATTTTTGTCCTGTACAAATTTATCAATCTCCGATTCCTCACAGCCGTACAGCTCCGGCAGATAATTCCGGTCATTGCCCCAGGTATCCCCCTCCTCCAGTCCGTAGGGATAATGATCAGCAGTCAGGCAGATCACTGTATCATCCAGAATTCCGGCATTTTCCAGCTGGGAAATCAGGCTTTCCATGGCATATTCCAGTTCCAGCTGAGAGGCAATATAGGCTTTTACCGTATCGGATGCCTCCAGCTGCTGTACCGCTTCCCGATTTTTCCGGCTCATGGCATTGCCGGTGAAGGAATAGCCGCAGTGCCCCGATACCGTCATATAATAAATGTTGAAGGGCTGCTGTCCGATATACCGGGGAACCGTAAAATTGATCATTTCCAGATCGCTCTGGGGCCAGCTGTCCGTCACGCCTTCCTCCATGCCATTCCCCATTCCCATGAAAACCGAATAACCGAAATTGGGGTGGGTTTTATCGCGGCTGTAATACGTATAGCTGTTATTATGCCAGGCCGCCGAATAATAGCCCAGGCGTGAAAGCTGATTGCCAATCGTCAGAGGCAGATCATGCCCCGCCGTTTCCCGGATGCTTTTCACCCCGTCCACGGGAATCATCCCCAGCAGCATGGAATATTCACCGGTGGACGTACTTCCGCCCCAGGCGGGCTGATAATAATCTGAAAAATAAAATCCCTGATGCATCATCCGGTACAGGACCGGCGTCAGTTCCCGGCTCACTGCATAAGGACTGAACGCTTCCGCACAGATCATAATCAGATTTTTTCCTTTGAAAATGCCCGTATATGCATTTTTACCGGCTGCTGTTTCTCCGCCGGATATCACATCTCCGCCGGATGTCACATCCCCACCGGATGTCACATCCCCACCGGTCACTGCCTCTCCTGAAACCGCTGTATCTGTTGTTAAAAACATCGTTTCTTCATCTGCCCCCGACAACATGTGAGCTGTTTCCAGACGAAAAGCAGCCAGCAATCCGAATTTTCTGGCTGCAAGATCAAACTGATAATTCTCTCCGTATGCCGGGTTTTCAGCGGCTGCATAATTTCCAGGTACAAAACAGAAAATGGAAGCCAGCAGTATCAGGGCTGCTGCATTACTCTTCGGTTTCCCATTGAAAACCAGCTGCTTTTTCCACAGACACAGGCCGGCCACCGGCAGAAAAAACAGGGCAATCACATACCAGCCCCGTATCAGGGTTTTACCAATGATTCCCCCGAAATCACCTGCCGCATCACCGGCCCCTGCCAGCAGCGAATCGAATGGCATAAACGTCTGAAAAGCCCGTCCTACAAAGTATTCCGCCAGAAACACCACCGCCGCACCGCCCAGCACCGCTGCGGCATAATAAAAACGGGATTTTCTCCCCGGAAGCAGCAGGTAGACTGTCTGCGCCAGTCCCCCGGCAGCAGGCACCAGAAAAAGCAGAGCCGGTACATTCCCCGGCCCCATGCCCCCGAACCATTTAAAAAGCAGTTCATAATATAAAAAAGCTGCCGGAAACAAAACAAAATCCCTGACACTGATTTTTTCCATGCCTCTTTTCCCCATGTCAATCCAAACCTCCGATTTCTGCACAGCCGCATACCTGCAAGAACACAATCAGGATACAATTACCTATTCTTTATTGTATTCGGAAGAAAAAGAAAACATGCATGGAAAAGTACAGTTATATCAAATCCCACAGCGGAAGCTGCCGCATATTTGCAGCACCATTTGCGGTATTTCTTAGCAATGATGACAGGAATTACGTTGAACCGGACATCAGTATTATCTGCGACCTCGATAATCTGGACCGCAAAGGCTGCCACGGTGCGCCGGACTGGATAATTGAAATCGTATCACCCGGAAGCCGCAGTATGGATTATTATACAAAGCTGAATAAATATCACGCTGCCGGTGTCAGAGAATACTGGCTGATCGACCCGCAGAAAAACCGGATCATCGTGTATGATTTTGGCAATCGCAATGATATCAGTCTGTATACGCTTCAGGACACCGTACAGACCAATGTCATCGGGGGACTGTCCATTAATTTTTCAGAGATGAAGCTGTAGACGTAACTGTTCAGGTTTCCGCCTGAAAATGGAGATAATTACAGATACGGGCGTACGGAAGAAATGACTGCGATATCCTGTAAAGGGTACCGCAGTCATTTTGTGTTACATCGGATATCATTCTCCCTTGAAATATTTATAGAAATAATCAATAAAATAAACGCCAGGATATCATCCAGTGATCTGTCGCTGGAACTTTACCCTTACCCTCGCCAAACTCAACTTTTACGTTGATATGTCCGTCTGGCTTTTGTGGGAAAGCAGTACTACCGTCTCCACCCCGGTCGTATGCGCAAACATATCCACCGGCTGTACCTTCACGGTCTCATATCCCCGTTCCGACAGATAATGCAGATCCCTTGCCAGCGTGGAGGAATTGCAGGATACGTAAACGATCCGTTCGGGGGCCATGCGTACCATGGTGTCCAGTACGATTTCCTCACAGCCTTTGCGGGGCGGGTCGGTGATGATAACGTCGGCGCGGATGCCTTCCGTTTCATACAGCTTCGGGAGTACTTCTTCCGCTTTTCCCACGTAGAATTTCACATTGTGAATGCCATTGTTTTCTGCATTGATCCGGGCGTTGTCGATGGCGGGAGGAACGATTTCCACGCCGTAGACCTGTTTTGCTCTGCGTGCCAGAAACAGTGAGATAGTGCCGGTGCCGCAGTACAGGTCCCATACGGTTTCCTGCCCGGTGAGTCCGGCGAAATCCAGTGCCGTTTCGTACAGTACGCGGGTCTGCAGGGGATTGACCTGGAAGAAGGACCGGGCTGATATCTGATAGCGGATATCGCCGATCAGATCGGTGATATAACCCGGACCCACCAGATTGATCATCTCATTGCCCATGATCACATTGGTTTTCTCCGTATTGATGTTAAAACAGATGCTGGTCATGCCCTCCACCTGCAGGAGGCGTTCCGTCAGTGCCTTCCGGGCAGCCGGAGATTTCAGCTTCCGTTCATTGATCACCAGACAGACCATGATTTCCCCGGTAAAATACCCGGTACGAATCATGATATGGCGCAGAAATCCTCTGCCGGTGGTTTCGTCATAGGCACGGATATGATAATCCTCCATCCACTTTCTGATGATTGCAATAATTTTCTCATTGACCGGCTGCCCGATATAGCAGCAGGGCGTCTCGATGATGGCATGAGTTCTGCCGGCATAAAATCCGATGCGGATCTGCCCGTCCTTTCCCTGTCTGACGGGATACTGGGCCTTGTTCCGGTAATGCCAGGGCCCCTGGCTCTGTTCCTGCTCACCCTGACTCCGCTGTTCCTGTTCACTCCGGTTCTGCCCCCGCTCCTTCTCCTGTGCCTCCATGGTCATTCCCAGTGTATCCGCCACAGGAACCTGAGGCAGATGTCCGATCCGGCTCAGGTGATTTTTTACTTTGTCCGTCTTGAATTTCAGCTGTGCTTCATAGCTCATGGACTGGAGCTGACAGCCGCCGCAGGGGGCCGCTGCAGGACACCGGGGCTCCACCCGGTCTTTTGAGGGAACCAGAATCTCCATAAGCCGTGCATAACCATAGCCTTTTTTCACGGAAATTACCTTTGCCCTGACCTGATCTCCTGTCACCGCATCCTTAATAAAGAGGGCAAAGCCCTCTGTTTTGCCTATGCCCTCTCCATTCTCGCTCATATCAGTTATCGTTACCGTCACCAGATCATCCTTTGCCACCGGTGCCGTATATTTCTTTTTATCAGCCATATATTACATTACTCCTGATTTACCTGCATTCCGCCTTTATTCCGCTCCCGTTTCCGCCTCTGTATCTGCTTCTGTTTCCGCCTCTGTATCTGCTTCTGTTCCCGCCTCTGTATCTGCCGTTTGGCTGCAGACATTTTTCTACAGCGGAGTAGTCCTTTTGAAATTGCTTTCCAGCAGACGGTTATAGCCAAGCCACTCACTGTCGCTGTTGTTGTTCTCCAGAAGTTCCCGCATGGTTTCCAGCTTTGCATCCGTATTGTCCGCAAAATTCAGAGCTGCGGCTTCAATTAAAGCCGGTTTTTTCGGGGAACCGTATTCCAGCTCGCCGTGGTGGGCGAGAATGCAGTGCTTCAGCTCACCTGCAGTTTTTGCCGGAAAACCGGGAATCTTTCTGATATGCTCTCCCACCATCTCAGCACCGATCACGATATGTCCCAGCAGCTGGCCGTCTTCCGTATAATCATTCTCCGGAAAAGCGGACAGTTCTTTCGTCTTTCCGATATCATGAAGCATGGCTGCCGTCAGCAGAAGGTCACGATTCAGGATCGGATACTGTCTGCAGTAGAAATCGCACAGGCGGACAACGCCCAGCGTGTGCTCCAGCAGGCCGCCCACAAATCCATGGTGGACGCTTTTTGCTGCGGAATGAGTGCTGAAAGTTTTTGCCAGTGCCTTGTCATCGATAAAAAAGCTGCGCACCAGCGTCTTCATCTTCGGATTTTCCAGGCTTTCCATGTATTTCATCAGTTCCCGGTACATATCGTTGATAGAATAACGGCTGCAGGGCAGATAATCGGCAGGATCATATTCATTTTCCGCTGCCACCCGCACCCGGCGCACATTCAGCTGCAGAGATCCCTGATAGCTGGTCACTTCTCCTTCCACCTGAATATAATCCATGGCATCAAAATGATTGATTCCGTTGCTCAGATCCCAGATCTTGGCATCGATGGTGCCAGTCTTATCCTGCAGAATCATGGAAAAATAATTTTTCCCGCTTTTGGAACGCAGGCTCTGTTTCTGTTTGCACAGATAAATATCAACCGTTCGGTCACCTTCACGTAAATTTCCGATAAATTTCATAATTCAAACGACGGTCCCGGGACCGTCTTCCTCCCTTCTTTCAGCCCTGACGGACTGTCGGAGTGATCTTCAACTCCATTTTTTTATATGCACCCTGACTGCTTCTGTATACGATCATTTTCACTTCCCGGTCCGGCGTCAGTTTCATAAGAGCCGCCTCGTACTCCTCCATGGAAGCGATCGTCTGTCCATCTACCTCTCCGAGCACATCCCCCGCCTGTACACCGGCCTCATAGGATGCACCGTCTTTTTTCACATCTGTAACATAAATGCCCTGTGGAATATCATTTTCCGTTCTGACAGCTTCATCGATATCCTGTCCTGTAATGCCAAGCCCTGCAGTCTGCTCTCCCCTGTAAATACGGTCAACATAGGTCATCACACGGTTGATTGCATAGGCCTGGGAATAACCATTGCCCAGACTCTGATTGTCTCCGGTGTAAATCCCCAGCATGGCACCATCAAGCCCCATGAGGAAGCTGCAGCCTGCTCCGTTAATATGGACAGAGCTCTGAATCCCTTCCGCAACACAATCGATCAGCGGAAGACGGTGATTGATCAGTGAAACAAAGCCGATTCCCACAGAGCCTTCGCTTCCGTCCGGATTGCCCACAGCAAATACCGGTGTTCCCCTGGACAGAGAAGACGGATTGCCGATTGTAACCGGGGTCAGTTCCTTTTTCATATAGGCTGACAGATTTTTCCCCTCCGCCGAAATTACTGCGATATCATATGTGGTATCGTATCCTTCCAGCTGTACTTCCGTCCGGGTCCCGTCGGAAAATTCCATCTGGATCACAGATGCTCCCCGGAGGCTTGAGTAACCTGTCAGAATATAAAACTGATCTGATCCTTTTTTTATCACAATACCGGACTGACTGTAGCGGCTGTCATAGCTTACCTCAAACCAGTCCACATCTTTTTTGACAGCAACCACCGTCACCATGGACTTTTCCAGAGTTTTCACCGCATCTCCGATATTCTCGTAAAAAGCCGCACTCTCCCGTGCAGCATTTTCCTCCACGATCTGCGATACGAACTTTTCCAGTTCCTCTTTATTGGCCGGCATGATATCCTCGGCCCGGGTCTGTGTTTCTTCCGAAAGGGTCTCTGTCTCCTCATCCGCTGCTCTTTCCTGCAGATAAGGACGAAAAGCCATAATGCAAAGAACAAAAACCAGCGCTGCTGTCAGGCCGAACACAGCTCCAACGGCGGCAGGTCTGCCCAGAAAACGGATGACGTTTTTTTTGCGCTCTTTTTTCCCTATTATCTTTTCCCGGATAAAATCCGGCTGATTATCCTTCGAATGATCTTCCATATCAAATCCCCGTGCAGACATCATATAGTCTGCGTTTGCAATGTTACTGACATATCCCTGATTATTATAAAATATATTATTTGCAATGTGAAGCATTTTTTCTCACATTGCACGAAATCCCGCTCTGTAGTATAATGTTACTGTTTAAAGCCAGGCAGATTTGTACAAAAAGTGCGGTGAATGCCTGCATTCAGAACAATATTGATTTAACATTTACGGAGATTCGTATGAATAAAAAAGCTTTAAAAACTCTGGAATATGATAAAATCATGGAACGGCTGGCCGGCTTTGCCACCACGCCCACAGGCAGGGACCGCTGTCTGCAGCTGGAACCCATGAACGACATCGGTCAGATCCGCCTGGCCATTCAGGAAACCACGGATGCTGCCGACCGGATCCGCCGCAGGGGCAATCTTTCTTTTTCCGGTGTCCGCGACATCCGGTCCTCCGTTAAGCGTCTGGAGATCGGTTCCAGCCTGGGCATCGGTGAGCTTCTGGCAATCAGCAGTCTTCTGACCGTTGCTTCCAGGGCCAAATCCTTCGGCAGGGAAGAGGAGGAAACTCCCGATGACTGCCTGGCCGGCTATTTTTCTGCTCTGGAGCCTCTGACTCCTCTGAATCATGAGATCCAGCGCTGCATCAAATCGGAGGAAGAAATCGACGACAACGCAAGCCCCACTCTGCGCCAGATCCGCCGTACCATGGGCGGCATCAATGCCAGGATTCACGCTCAGCTGAACACCCTTCTGACTACTCACAAAAGCGAACTGCAGGATGCTGTGGTGACCATGCGCAACGGCCGCTACTGCCTGCCTGTCAAGGCGGAAAACAAGGGACAGATTGCCGGTATGGTTCATGATCAGTCCTCCACCGGCTCCACCTATTTTATCGAACCCATGGCCGTTATCAAGCTGAACAACGAGATGCGGGAGCTGGAAATCCGGGAGCAGAAGGAGATCGAAGTCATTCTGGCCAACCTGAGCAATCAGGCAGCCGCTTATACAGCTCAGCTGACAGAAGATTTTCAGGTCCTCACACAGCTTGATTTTATCTTCGCCAAAGCCGCGTACTCCAACAGCTATAAGGGCAGCTCGCCGGTATTTAATGAAAAAGGAATCATCCACATCCGCGACGGACGTCATCCGCTTCTGGATCCGGAGACCGTGGTTCCCACAACGATCCGTCTGGGCGACGATTTTACGCTGCTGATCATCACCGGTCCCAACACCGGCGGCAAGACGGTTTCTTTGAAAACTACCGGTCTGCTTCAGATGATGGGACAGGCCGGCCTGCATATTCCCGCTTTTCAGGGATCAGAACTGGCCGTGTTTGATGAGATTTATGCCGATATCGGAGATGAGCAGAGTATTGAGCAGAGCCTCAGTACCTTCTCCTCTCATATGACCAATATCGTACCCATTCTGGAAAAAGCCGATATCCGCTCTCTGGTGCTGTTCGATGAGCTGGGCGCCGGTACCGATCCGGTGGAAGGTGCCGCTCTGGCCATGGCCATTCTCAATTACCTGCACAACATGCAGGTTCGCACCATGGCAACAACCCACTACAGCGAACTGAAGGTTTACGCCCTGTCCACAGACGGCGTGGAGAATGCTTCCTGCGAGTTCAATGTGGATACGCTCTCTCCCACCTACCGGCTGCTCATCGGCATTCCCGGCAAGAGCAATGCCTTTGCCATTTCCAGAAAGCTGGGGCTGGAGGAGCACATCATCGAAACCGCCGGCTCCTACATCGGCAATCAGGACAAGGCATTTGAGGATGTCATTTCCGATCTGGAGCATTCCCGGCAGGAGATGGAAAAAGAAAAAGCGGAGATCGAGCGCCTGAAACGGGATGCCTCCATCCTGAAAAAACGGACCGAGGAACAGAAACGCCAGCTGGAGGAACGCAGGGAAAAAATTCTGGAACAGGCCAGCGAGGAAGCCCGGGACATTCTCCAGAAAGCCAAAACAACCGCCGACCAGACCATCCGCCGCATCAACAAGCTGGGCATGGCCGGAGGCAATATGCAGGAACTGGAGGAAGAACGTGCAAAACTGCGCAGCCAGCTGCGCAAAAACGACCAGAAAAAGGAAAAAAGACTGCGCGCGTCAGTTAAAACAGCCCGCCCCGAGGAGCTTAAGATCGGAGATTCCGTACGTGTCATTTCCCTGAATACAAAGGGAACTGTCCTCACCCTGCCCAACGGTAAGGGGGATCTGCAGGTACAGATGGGTATTATGACTTCTCAGGTGAATGTTAAAGACATTGAACTGCTGAAAGTAGATACCCTTTCCGGCCCCGACGGTGCCATCGCTTCCAGCCGCAGATCCGGCAAGGGCAGCGGTGCAAGCCAGATTAAGATGAGCAAATCCATGAATGTCAGCAGTGAGGTCAATCTGATCGGTATGAATGCAGATGAAGCCATTGCTGCTCTGGACAAATATCTGGATGACGCCTACCTGGCGCATCTGCCCCAGGTCCGTGTGGTACATGGCCGCGGTACCGGCGTTCTGAAAAACGCGGTTCACAACCATCTGAAGCGCCTGCGCTATGTGAAAAGCTACCGGCTGGGAACCTTCGGTGAAGGCAATACCGGTGTAACGATTGTAACCTTCGATACCTCGCAGTAACACGCAGCAATTTAATGTCTGCGCAGCAAAAGGAGACCTGATTCTATGGCAAAACAGAAAATCCTGATCGTAGATGATGATGAGATGATCAGTGAACTGATTGCGCTTTACCTGGCTAAGGAAATGTATGAAACCCGAATCGTCGGTGACGGTTATGAGGCTCTGACGGCGTTTGAGGAATTTCAGCCCAATCTGATTCTGCTGGATCTGATGCTCCCCGGCCTGGACGGATACGAAGTCTGCCGGGAGATCCGCAAAACCTCCAATACGCCTATCATCATGCTTTCCGCCAAGGGAGAAGTTTTTGATAAAGTGCTGGGGCTGGAGCTAGGCGCCGATGATTATATCATCAAGCCCTTCGATTCCAAGGAACTGGTGGCAAGAGTCAAGGCCGTACTCCGCCGCACCGCTTCCTCCGCCGCGCCTGTAATTCAGATTCCCGACCAGCCCGCCGCCCAGTATGTGGCCTACCCGGACCTGATCGTCAATCTGACCAATTATTCCGTAACTCTGAAGAACAAACGTCTGGATATGCCGCCCAAGGAACTGGAACTGCTGTATTTCCTGGCCAAATCCCCCAATCAGGTATTTACCAGGGATCAGCTGCTGGATCATATCTGGGGATATGAGTATCAGGGCGATACCCGCACCGTGGACGTACATATCAAGCGTATCCGTGAAAAAATCGGTGAAAACCCCTGCTGGAAGCTGGCAACGGTACACCGGATCGGATATAAATTCGAAGTGATCAGCTGATGAAGAAGAAACTGAAACTGAAATTTATGCTCTGCTTTCTGACTGTGGGACTGATCGGATTTCTGCTGATCTCCACGCTGGCCTCCGATGCGGTCCTGAAAGTTCTGACCGGTCTGCAGGCGGAAACTCTGTATGAAAAAGCGGAAGAAATCGCTTCCGACTGTGTGGAATCCTATAACGGAGACATGCAGCCTCTGGCCAGCAGGCAGAATGAATACGACGGGGTGTCCGAAGGACTTGATTCCGACATATGGATCGCAGACAGCGAAGGAACCGTGATCTATGACAGTTCGGATGTGTTTACGGGCAGCTCCATTCCCGGCTTTGACCCGGCTTCCTTCGGACACGGCAGTGCCCGCCAGCCCGGTTATTCGGAAACCGGTTATTTTTATGGTATGTACAGCACCGGACGGCTGTCCGTCATGACTTCCATCCATGTCAATTATCAGACCCGCGGATATGTGATCATTCATTATCCCGTTTATCTGATCGAACAGGATCAGTATGACATCCTGAATCTGATGTATCTGACAGGCGGCATCATCTATCTGCTGTCCTTTCTCCTGCTCGTCGTGTTCCAGCTCTGCGTATACCGGCCGCTGGGAGAAATCATTCATGCGGCGGATGAATACGCCGGGGGCAACCTGCAGTACCGCTGCCCGGTTTCCAGCGACGATGAGCTGGGCTATCTGTCCGCCACCCTGAACTACATGGCAGCGGAACTGAACAACTCGGAAGAGTATCAGCGCAAATTCATATCCAATGTGTCTCATGATTTCCGGTCGCCGCTGACCTCTATCCGGGGATATCTGGTGGCCATTCTGGATGGAACCATACCGCCTGAGCTGTACGAAAAATATCTGAATATCGTCATCCGGGAAACCGAGCGGCTCAATAAGCTGACCGAAGGACTTCTGACCCTGAATCAGCTGGGAGGCAGCAGTTCTCCGGGGCTTAACCTGTCCCGTTTTGACATCAATCAGACCATCAAGGACACCTGTGCCACCTTCGAAGGGAGCTGCCGCACGAAAAATCTGACTTTCAACCTGACATTTTCCGAGAAGTTCATGATGGTACAGGCAGATTTCGGAAAGATTCAGCAGGTAATCTACAACCTGATCGACAATGCCATTAAATTCTCAGGCAATGATTCCGGTATTGATATCGAAACCTATGACCGCAACGGAAAGGTTTTCGTTTCCGTAAAGGATCACGGCTGCGGAATCAGCAAGGAAAATCAGAAAAAGATCTTTGAGCGTTTCTACAAGGCGGACAATTCCCGCGGTAAGGACAGGCAGGGAACCGGCCTTGGCCTTGCAATCACGAAAGAGATCATCAATGCCCATCATCAGAACATCGATGTGGTCAGTACACCGGGAGTGGGCACGGAATTCATATTTACACTGAAAAAAGGCTGAGGGAATCGCTGTAATTCCTTCAGCCTTTCTGATCCTGCAGCTTCTGCAATTCTGTAACGAAAGCATCAGACACATCAGATGAATCTGACGTCATGATAAGGTTTTACTGATTGCTCCAGTGCAGCCGGTGAAGCTCTCCATCATGCTGCATCCCCACAAAATTCTGCTGGCGCAGTGCTTCATAAAGTACAATGGAAGCGGAATTGGACAGATTCAGGGAACGGATATCAGGATTCATGGGGATACGGATCGCCGTCTCCTCATACCTTACCAGGATCTCCTCCGGGATTCCCGCACTTTCCTTGCCGAACATAATGTAATCATCGGGCCCGTAAGTCACTTCCGTATACAGTTTTTTCGCCTTCGTAGTAGCCATGAATATACGGGCTCCCGGATTTCTCTCCAGAAAATCTTCAAAATCCCTGTAGATTGTCACATCCAGATCAGGCCAGTAATCAAGCCCGGCACGCTTCAGCGTCTTGTCGTTGATCTGGAAGCCCAGCGGCTCGATCAGATGCAGCCTGCTGCCTGTTGCAACGCAGGTTCTGCCGATCGTCCCCGTATTGCCGGGAATCTCCGGTTCATGCAGCACAATATTCATCATCGAAAAAACCTTCCTTCCGTTCCTTATATTATGTTTTTTATTATCCGCCTTATATTTCGTGTACAGGCAGGGTTCTGACAAAGCTCTCCACCCGTTCCAGTGCTTTTTTCAGGCTTTCCAGAGAATATGCATACGAAATACGGATATATCCTTCTCCGCTGCTGCCGAAAGCACTGCCCGGTACTACAGCCACCTTCTGTTCTTCCAGCAGTCTGGTAGCAAATTCTTCGGAAGTCATGCCGTATTTTTTGATGCTGGGGAACACATAGAATGCTCCTCTTGCTTCAAAGCAGTCCATACCGATCCGGCGCAGTTCGTGGAGCAGATAACGCCGTCTCTGATTGTAGGCTTCCGTCATGTGCACCACATCATCATCACCGTTGCGCAGTGCCTCTACCGCCGCATACTGGCTGGTGGTGGGTGCACACATGATGGCAAACTGATGAATCTTTACCATCTGGTCTATAATCTCCTGAGGGCCTGCCGCATAGCCCAGACGCCATCCTGTCATGGCATAGGCTTTGGAAAAACCGTTGATTACGACAGTACGCTCCGCCATGCCGGGAAGCTCCGCAATACTTACATGTTTTTCCCCGTAGGTCAGCTCTGCATAGATTTCGTCGGAAATTACATACAGATCGTGACGAATACATACTTCAGCAATCTCCTCCAGATTTTTCCGTGTCAGCACCGCACCTGTGGGGTTATTGGGGAACGGCAGTATCAGTATCTTTGTTCTGGAGGTACATCTCTCTTCCACTTCCTCAGCAGTCAGCTGGAATTCATTCTTCTCCTGCAGGGGAATTGAAACCGGTACCGCATGGGTCAGCTGGGCACAGGGAAGATACGAAACATAACAGGGTTCGGGAAGCAGTACTTCATCGCCCGGATCCAACATGGCACGCAGACCTATGTCGATTGCCTCGCTGCCGCCAATGGTTACCAGCACCTGTGATTCTTTATAGAAAAGATTGAACTTTCTGCGCAGATAACGGCAGATCTCTTCCTTCAGTTCTTTCAGCCCGGCATTGGATGTATAATAGGTACGTCCGTGTTCCAGAGAATAAATGCCTTCCTCGCGGATATGCCAAGGGGTATCAAAATCCGGCTCACCTACACCAAGGGAGATGGCATCCGGCATTTCACTGACCACATCGAAAAATTTACGAATTCCGGAAGGCTGTATTTCTCTGCACATTTTGGAAATAGGATCTCTCATGGCGTAATCTTCATCCTTTCATCTTCTTTTTCTTCATCTACCAGAACAATGCCGTGATCTTTGTATTTCTTCAGGATAAAGTATGTTGCAGTACTCATAACCTGATCGAGAACGGAAAGCTTCTCGGTTACAAACTGAGATACGCCCCGCATGGTTTTTCCTTCCAGCATAACAGTGAAATCATATGCACCTGACATCAGGTAAACTGCATTAACCTCCGGATATTTCATGATGCGCTCTGCAAAATTGTCAAATCCTCTGCCGCGCTGGGGTGTTACCCGTACCTCGATCAGAGCCGTAACCTTTTCCTCGGAAGTATTATCCCAGTTGATCAGTGTATGATAACCGCAGATAATATGCTCTCTCTCCATATCCGCAATTGTATTGGCAATAACCGTTTCATCCTCACCCAGTAAAATCGCCAGTTCATGAAGATTGATACGACTGTTTTTTTCAATAACCGCAAGAATCTTATCTCTCATCTTTATCTCCTCCTTCTAATTGGGATGCACCGGTCTTCCCAACCGGGCGCACATTGTATTCATGTTATCATTTTTGAATGTTTTTTTCAACATACACTTTCAAAAGTTCATCGGGCTGCGGCCGGTTCAGGCAGCTGCGGATCTCCCCGTGACAGATAAGCTTGTCTCTGTCAGGAGAAATATAGCCGATGATCCGGCAGGGAACTCCCGTATTCTCAAAGGCACGCACCGTCTCGTACCCGTGCTCCGTTACCATCATCACGCATCCTCCCGACATCAGCTGCCAGGGATTCAGGTCAAATACCTCACAGCATTCGATGGTCACCTGTTTTACGGGAACCTCCTCATAATCGATCCGAAACCCCGTCGCACTGTCTGCAGCCAGCCGGCAGAGTCCGTTCAGCAGACCGCCTTCTCCAATCAGATACATGGCTGTCACACCATGTTTCAGCGCCGTTTCCGGATCCGGAAGGATACGAATTCCGTCCTTCAGCGCAGCACCGGACCGTATAAAATGCCGCGGCAGAATTTTTTCCAGCTCCTGCTGCTTTTCCTCCGCCAGATATACGGTACCTGCAAGTCCGATATATCCGCACAGCACGATCTCCTGACCGGGACGGATATCCTTTTCTTCAAAATACTGATCCAGCTTCATTTCATAAGCTGACATACCATAACCATCCACAAAAGCGGAGAGGGACGCCGCCCTCTCCGCTTGCATAATATACTTCCTGTCCATACTGTAATTCAGACCTCAGTTCACGGCTATTCAGCAGGCGATGATTCAGCCTTCGACTGTTCAGGAGCCTTTGTTTCAGCCTTTGTTTCGGCTTTTGTCGCCTCAGTGGGCTTCGTCTCGGGTGCCTTCGTTGTTTCGGGTGCATCAGACGGCTCTGATGCTTTGGTGGTCTCAGCCTTCGTAGCCGCAGAAGATGAACTGCCGTCGGACGGTTTTGTCTCCGGTGCCTTTGTGGTGGTAACAGGCTGCCTTGTACCCCGTACAGCCTTTCTCTGAGCTCCCGAATAAGAATCCGTATAGAGCAGAGTACTTTCTGTCAGCTTGCCATCTACATAAACTTCCTTCGTCAGTGTTGCCTTTACAGCGGGATACGCTCCCTGTGTAGTACGTTCATACCCGACAGGCATTGATGGATCATTGGTATAACTTACACCACTGGGATATGATTCACTGAGAGTTTTGGAAATATATTTGACCTCACGGTTCTCCGGTCTCGTTTCTTTACCATAAATACGGAAAGTACAGTATCCGCCTCCTGCAGATGCATCAATATAAATCGGAGTATCGTAAGGGTTCTTCAGTTTCAGATCCTTCTGGGGATTTTTATAATCACTTCCCGCATAAATTGTAGAATCCATCGCATAATCCACATAATGCACGATCAGAGTATGGTGATATCTCTCAACAATATCAAGTTCCGCATACAGTGCGGCATTGTACAGGGTAGAAGCTGTCTGGCAGATACCCGCACCCACCGTTTCTTCCACATTTGTACCAAAGTATCCCTGACCGGTGCCGTAACCGCCTTCTTTGGAACGTTCCCCCATCAGAAGAGACACGGAAATCGTCTCCCCGGGCCAGATAACCGTACCGTCAAGACGGCTGGTACTCAGTTCCAGACTCTGCGTACGTCCTCTGTTGCCGCTGTCATAAGTAGTTGTACGGCTACCCATAAGATCCTTTACCGCTTCCAGCTCGGATGCTTTGTGTTTCGGCTCGGCAACTGCAACAGTTGTCTCTACCGTAGCCTTATCGGAATCCCATTCCTTTTTCAGAAGTTCATTGAGAGACGCAATCGTTGCATCCACATCTACAGTCAGGCCCTTTTCCTCTTTGGTGATAACAAACTCTCCATTGGACCGATTCAGTCCAGGTTCTTTTGCTTCCTGATCATAGGCCTGCAATGTATTTTTAATATAATTCTTAATTGCTTTCTGATCAACTTCCAGATTGAGATCATATACATGATTCTCTTTCTTCAGATCGGACAGTACTTTAAAACGTGCGATCAGATTGCCGCTTTTCCCCAGCTCCATGGCTTCATCCAGAATCTCAGGATTGCTCCAGTCAATTCCGATATCGCTTAACTTCAAAGTATCTTCATGTTCCCCTGTTACCATAGTGACCGATTTTGACTCCAGTCCATCAATATAATCCTGAACTGCCTTTTCTGCCTCTTTGGCTGTCAAACCGGATAAGTTAATACTGCCTGCATAAACACCATCAACAATAACGCCTTCTTCTGCTGCATCCGCGACTGACTTTGCCGCCATGGCACCGCCCCCCAGGGCAAAAATCAGAACCAGGGCCAATACGCCGATGACTGCGCGTTTCTTCATATCTCTGTATCCTCCCCTAAATGAAAAATAACCTGTCTGCTATAAAAGATAACCTGCCTGCTCAGCCGGGTATGCTGTCTCCCGAACCGCACCGGCCGATCAGTCAGGAAATAACGGCTTCTTACTACAGGTTCTTATTTTATCACAATACCGGGGATTTGCAACAAAAAACTTGAACATACTTTTTTTGTTTTTAAATCATTCTATAATAAAAATAGATAAACAGCCCTCCCCGGGCAGCACAATCCGTCTTCTGAAAACATACTCAGCCTTCTGAAAACGCCAATCCGTCATTAAAAGCTCATGCTGCTGAGGATTCCGGTCACCAGCATGGCCACAATCAGGATTCCTGCTATAACACCTGCTACAATTTTCTGAAATTTTTTATTATACATTTTTTTACCTCCTGATAATTCACTTGTTTAAACCTTTCAGCGGAATCCGGATCACCCGGGCATTGTGGGTCATGGGACTGCGTTTCTCATAATCAAACAGCGCAAGCCAGGGGCCTTTCTCCGCCATCGGGGTGCATTTTACATCATCCACCACATCGTTTACTATATCATTCATCACAGGATGGCGGAAAACGAGGGGCTGACAGCGTCCGCGAAGCTGCCGGTAGGAACAGCGAAGCGCCTCCCCCCCGAACCATTTTCCTTCCTGTATCTCCCGGGCAAAAAAATCGGAAACCTGCTTTTTATAAGGTTCCTGATCCGGTACAAACTCAGGAACCCGGTTCATTTTTTCTCTCAGGCAGAAATCAAAGGACAGCAGTTCATCGATCAGCTCCATATCCTCCCGTACTTTCATCTCCTGCAAAAAACAGCGCAGCGCCATATAGCGGTCCACCCTGTTCCGGCTGCCCCTGCGGTATCCCCGCTCCCTCAGAAAGCTGCCGAACCGGCTGAAAAAGTCATAGGGAGTCTCAAAAAACGGCATAATGTATGTCAGCGTACAGGAAAACTGGCCGCTGTTGTAATATTCTTCCACCGTCTCCTCCACATTTTTCAGCTGCAGAATATCGCCGTAGGACAACCATTTCGTACTCAGAACCTCATAAACCGGATGCGTACGGTAAACAAGACCATAATCGGATGCCTCCCGTTCCATGCGGGTTCCGTGCAGAACCTTCAAAAATCCCAGCTGCAGCTGATCCGGCTTCATGGCATATACATCATTAAATGACTTCCTGAAGCTTTCCAGTCCTTCCCGGGGAAGTCCGGCAATCAGATCAAGATGCTGGTGAATGTTGCGGCTGCTGCGGACCCTTTCCACAGACCGGGCAACCCTTTCCAGATCCATTGTCCTGCCGATGGCACAGATTGTCTCCGGATTGGTAGTCTGAACTCCGATTTCCAGCTGGATCAGCCCCGGCCTCATACGGGCAAACAGTTCAAAATCTTCCTCCCTCAGCAGATCCGCCCCGATTTCAAAATGAAAGTTTGTCACACCGTTATCGTGCTCCAGAATGTAACTCCAGATTCCGTAAGCATGTTCATGACGGCAGTTAAATGTCCTGTCCACAAATTTCACCTGTGCAGGTTTCTCCCTCAGGAAAAAATCCAGTTCATCATATACCAGACTCAGACTGCGGAAACGCAGTTTTTTCTCCACGGAAGAAAGGCAGTAGCTGCAGGAAAAGGGACATCCCCGGCTGCTCTCATAGTAGATGATCCGATTCTCGTAATCCGACAGGCTGCCATAAGGAAAAATCAGCTCATCCATGGCCAGAAGCTCCCCGGAAGCCGTCCGCCGGATTTCTCCCGATTCATCCCGAAGACAAAGTCCCGGAATCTGCAGCAGGATTTCCATCCGGCTTCTGTCCATCTGTCCTTCACTGCCGGAAAAAACCTCACAGCCGATACCGGCATCCCGCTCCAAACCGCAGCTTTCATAAAATGCAGCCAGCTTCGCAAAGGTTTCTTCGCCTTCCCCGATCATAATTCCGTCAACAAACGGCATCTCCTTCAGTCTTTCCTCCGGATTCCATGAAACCTCCGGTCCGCCCAGCCATATGGGAACCTCCGGCATGATCTTGTGCAGTTCCTCCGCCAGTTCCCGGATAAAATCCATATTCCAGATATAGCAGGAAAAACCGATCACACCGGGCTGCCGTTCATAAATATCCCTGAGGACCTCCTCCATCTGATAGTTGATGGTATATTCTGCAAACTCTGCCCTGACTCCCTTCGATTCCCCATAGGCTTTCAGACTGTACACCGCCAGATTGGAATGAATGTACTTTGCATTCACCGCTGCCAGCAGAAAATGCCTCCGCCCCGCCGGAGTCTGTATCCGCTCTTTCACTTCCGTATCCACTGTTTCAACACTCTTCCTCACAACTTCAGAACACATATGATTACCTCATGCTCAATATGCTCAATACTCATTAACCGGCACTTCTATAACGAAAAAGGCACATCAGACGATGTGCCTCTGTGAAGCGGGTGATGGGAATCGAACCCACGTATCTAGCTTGGAAGGCTAGTGTTCTACCATTGAACTACACCCGCATGCGTGTTTTCAAACAACACGCATAATATAAACCATATTCAGGAAAAAGTCAAGCACTTTTTCAATTTTTTTGTTGCAGCTCAGCCGCTTCCTACTCATCTTCCTCCACATTCCGGATTATAACAGAGCTGTAAGCTTTCATCTCCACATGGACAATTCCGTTTTCTACTGTATAAAACCATGATCCCACGTTGTAGCCTTCTTCCCATGTACTCATAACGCGCAGCATCTGTGTTCCGTCTTCGATTCCCAGTTCCCAGACGGGGATGTCCAGCTCCACTCCGTGGTCCAGATTATTGATGGCTACTGCCACCCGGTTTTCATCCAGAAAACGTCCGTACATGAGGATGCCGTAATCGTAACCCAGGAACTTCAGGGATCCGGTCCGCAGGGCTTTGTTTCTCTTGTGGATTCCTCCCAGATATTTATGGAATTCAATCATCTCCAGGTCCTGATTATCCCAGGGATAGGTTCTTCTGCTGTCCGGATCTGTCCATCCGCAGAGCCCTGTTTCGTCCCCGTAGTAAATCGTGGGAGCACCGGGCCAGGTCATCTGAATCACAGCACCTTCACGGAAAATACCTTTATTAATGCCTTCTTCTGCTGCTCTCGCCCCCAGATAGGTCAGTCGCCCTACTTTGCGGTTCGTCCGCGTCATAAAACGGGAATGATCATGATTGGACAACTCATTCATGGATGTCAGCAGCGCACCTCTGTGCAGACGGCACATGTTATAGCGCATCGTATCATAAAATACCTTGCCGTTGTTGAACATATGCTCATCGTACCGGTCGCTGTGCTTCTCAAGACCCGTTAAAAACCAGGTTACCGGCTCCATAAACGCATCGTAGTTCATGATGGTATCCCATTCGTCACCCCGAAGCCACTCGGAAGCATCCCCGTAATGCTCAGCCAGAATCAGCGCATCACTTCTGGAATCCTTTACATTCTCACGGAACCGTTTCCAGAATCTGTGATTGAACTCGCTGGAATGGCCCAGATCCGCAGCTACGTCAAGCCTCCATCCATCCACACAGAAGGGCTCGGAAACCCATTTGCGCCCGATCTTCATAATATAATCACAAAGTTCTTCGGAACCTTCGTAATTCAGTTTCGGCAGGGTATCATGGTCCCACCAGCCCTGATAGCTGTCATTGAAGGGCCATCTGTCGTTATGAAAATAGAAAAAGTCATGATAGGGGCTGTCCTTGCTGACATATGCACCTTTTTCATATCCCTCCTGATTTTCGTAGATCCGCTCTCGGTCCAGCCACTTGTTAAAGGAACCGCAATGATTGAAAACGCCGTCCAGTACCACACGGATTCCTCTCTTGTGAGCCTCCTGACAGAGTTTTGCAAACAATTCGTTGCTGGCCTCCAGATTCTTAAAACTGGTGACACGACTGATATACCGGCTGGCACCTCTGTTGTCATGAACACCTTCCGGAAGCAGGTTTCCCTCATCCTCCAGAATCACACCATAATGAGGATCTATATAATCGTAATCCTGTATGTCATATTTGTGATTGGAAGGAGAAACAAACAGCGGATTAAAATAGATAGCATTGACGCCAAGGCTCTGAATGTAATCCAGTTTATCAATCACTCCCTGCAGGTCTCCGCCGTAAAAACGCCCCACGTCCAGAGCCAGTGAATCCTCGGACCAGTTTCTCGCACTGGTGGCGGGAATACCGTCCACATACAGGTACTCCCGGTTCAGCACATCGTTGGAAGGATCACCGTTGCAGAAACGATCTGTAAAAATCTGGTAGAACACAGCGCCTTTTGCCCAGAAAGGCACATGGACACCGGGCCGGACCACAAAACTGTAGCAGCAGTCGGTCTCGCCGGTAACTCCCAGCTTATTGTAGCGAATCTGTTCCCCGTCTTTTTCCACAATAAAATAATACCAGAAAGGATCAGCCCCCACCGGAACCTGTGCTTCATAAAAATCAAACCGGGAATCGAAAGTGAGAACCTTTTCCGGCTCCTGACCGGTTTCTTCTGCAGCGGCAGCAGGCTGCATTACCACAGACTCCTCCCGTTCCACATGAACCAGCCCTCCATGAATCTCCTCCGGCAAAGCCTCCTGCGCTTTCACTGTCTTCTGTCCATCCTGTACATTGTCCGCCCTGTTTTCCGTACCGTCCTGCAGGAGCTCTGCACAGCCTCTCTGCTCACCGGCAGTGTGTTCATCGGGACAGGTCTTTTTGGCCGGCTTCCCGAACTGCATGTACAAAGTTACTTTATCCACATTATTTTTCAGCGTGCGAAAACGAATGGTCAGTATATCGCCCGGATCCGGCTCCTCAGGTATTCTGAACATACCACTCTCATCCGAGAACAGTGCTCTTTCATCAATCTTACTCATATCTGACATATTTTCTCCTCTACTCCATCCTTTTTTTTGCTCTGCATTCAATTAAATGTCTCTGTTATATTTTATAATATCCATTCCATTAACACAAGTTAAATTATCCCAAATTGCGCAAAAAAACTGTACAAAAATGGTCGTATTTTTTGCACATAAACGGAGAAAAGACCAGTACGGGGAAGTACTGGCCTTTTCAGGAGAAGGTATTTCATTTTATGGGGGTGTAGCAAAAATATATGATGTATTGGGGGATTTACGATATTTATTATATCCATTTTTTAAAAATAAGTGTTCACAAATCCTTCTTTATTTTTGATCAAATTCTATACATCGTGAATAACCGAAAAATCATAATTTAAAAAACCGCAGAAAAAAACGCTTGATTTTCCTGCGGTTTTTGTACTTTTTTGCACGGTCATTTGTCTGCGGGCCAAAGACAGTTCTCATACAGCCTGGGGACAGGCCCATGTGTTCCGGAATTTCCTCAATGCATTACAGAGCTCTATCAAAAAGTGCCTCAAACTCTTCTCCGGTGATCTTTTCCTTTTCGATCAGAAGCTGCGCACTCTTCTCCAGCACATCCCGGTTCTCTTCCAGAATCTTGCATGCTTTGTCATAGCAGGTGTCAATGATCCGCTTCACTTCATCATCGATTCTGCTAGCCACATTTTCACTGTAGCTTCTCGTATGAGCCAGATCACGACCGATAAATACCTCATCATCATCGGTGTTGTAATTGATCATGCCCAGTGATTCGCTCATACCGTATTTCGTAACCATATCGCGGGCGGTGGAAGTTGCCTGTTTGATATCCTGAGATGCCCCCGTCGTCACATCTCCAAAAATCATTGACTCCGCAATGCGGCCGCCCAGACTTACCATAATATCCTGAATCATCTGGTTCTTTGTACGGAACATCTCATCCGCAGCCGGCTGAGGCATGGTATAGCCCGCTGCTCCCATACCTGTGGGAATAATGGAAACCGTGTGAACCGGCCCCACATCCGGAAGAACATGGAACAGAATCGCATGCCCCGATTCGTGATAGGCGGTAATCTTCTTCTCTTTTTCAGAAATCAGGCGGCTTTTCTTCTCCGCACCGATCCCCACCTTGATAAAGGAGTGATTAATATCTTCTGCTGTAATAAACTCTCTGTTATCCCTGGCTGCATGGATAGCAGCTTCGTTCATCAGATTCTCCAGATCGGCTCCGGCAAATCCCGAAGTGGTGAGGGCAATCTTATGAAGATCCACATCATCCCCCAGAGGCTTCTTTCTGGAATGAACCTTGAGTATCTCCTCGCGTCCCCTCACGTCCGGCCTGCCCACGCCGACCTTGCGGTCGAAACGGCCCGGTCTTAAAATGGCCGGATCAAGAATATCCACACGGTTGGTGGCTGCCAGCACAATAATGCCTTCATTGACACCGAAACCGTCCATCTCAACCAGCAGCTGGTTCAGCGTCTGCTCACGTTCATCGTGACCTCCGCCCATACCGGCGCCCCTTCTCCTTGCCACCGCATCGATCTCATCGATAAATACAATGCAGGGAGCGTTGTTTTTGGCATCATTGAACAGATCTCTTACGCGGGACGCACCTACGCCCACAAACATCTCCACAAAATCAGAACCGGAAATACTGAAAAACGGTACACCGGCCTCACCGGCAACAGCTTTGGCAAGCAGCGTCTTACCGGTACCGGGCGGGCCCACCAGAAGCACACCTTTGGGGATTCTGGCCCCAAGACTGATATATTTCTGAGGCGCCTTCAGGAAATCCACCAGCTCCTCCAGCTCTTCCTTTTCCTCGTGAAGACCGGCAACATCACGGAATGTCACCCTCTTTTTACCGTCATCACGACGGGCACGGCTCTTGCCGAAATTCATCATCTTATTGCCGTTACCCCCCTGCATGGCCTGATTATTCATCATGATGAACATCATACCGATCAGAACGATGCCGCACAGGATGGGCAGAACAATGGATAAGAAATAATTCTCCCGCTGAACCTTGTCAATCTCAACCGAAACACCGGCTTCCTTCAGTTTATCCAGCTCTTCGTTGACATCCGTCACATTCAGGGTATAAGACGTTCCGTTCTGTATCTGAAAGCTGATACGTCCGGTGGGGGTCTCCGCATTGGGCATCACCCTGGCACTGACCACCTCATCCCGGGCCACCAGCTTTTCATACTGACTGTAGGTACATGAATCCCCGTAAAACATGCTGGAACTGGCATAAATGATCACAAGCACCAGCGCAATCATCAGAGGGATAAAATAATTTGCTCTTTTCTTCAATTTGAAAATAAACCTCCTGGAATATCAATCCTCATCGAATTCGACCACACCAATGTAAGGGAGATTTCTGTATTTCTGGTCATAGTCGAGACCATAGCCAACAACAAATTCATCCGGAATCTGGAAAGCGGTATAATCCACATTAACAGCCTTGACACGTCTGGAAGGCTTGTCGAGCAGCGTACAGATGCGGATGCTGGCCGGCTCTCTGTTCTGAAGAAGCTTGCAGAGATGGCTCAGGGTTCTTCCCGAATCGATAATATCCTCAACGATCAGAACGTCTTTATCCTTCAACGGTTCATCCAGATCCTTGACGATCCTGATAATGCCGCTGGATTCCGTGCCTGCGCCGTAACTGGATACCGACATGAAATCAAAGGATACAGGTACGGTAATTCTTTTGGCAAGCTCGCACATAAAGCATACGCCGCCTTTTAAAATACAGATCATATGCACCGTCTTTCCCTGATAATCTTTACTGATCTCAGCACCTAATTCGCTGATTTTGCGGTCAACTTCTTCTTCTGTAAGCAAAACCCGGATTTTTTCGCTCATGATAACCTCTCCTCTTTTAAGTATACCAATTCTAAAACATTGTGTGTATCCCCGCTTACCTTATATGCAGCTGAAATCCGTCCGTCCGAAAGCCACAGCACATGGCTGCCCTCCGCCAGCAGAACCACGGAATCTCTCAGGTCTGCAGGTATCTTCCGGTCGATCATATAGGATTTCACTGTTTTTCTGCCTCCTCCATCCAGCAGGAAGTAATCGCCTGTCCGGCGCGTTCGCAGGGAAAGTCCATTTTTAATTGTATCATAATCAAACCATTTCGTATAGCTGTTTTCGGGAATTTTTTCTCCATGATACGAAAAAGTCCGGAAATGGATCTGTGCGTCACAGACAGGAATTTCGATCCTGATAACAGTGCCGTCCTGCAGAACAACCTGTTTTCCGTCCGCCTCACCATGAAACGCTTCCTCATTCATATTGCCGGCTTTTTCTGATATATTTTTCTCATCTGCATTTTTCTTATCCTTATTTTTCCCTCTGCACACTTCCTGCCCGGAATGGAAAAAAACCAGCATCCCGTACTCTTTCCTCACGCAGATACCGCCGGGCAGCCGGATCTGCCGGGAATTCTCTCCCTGGGCCAGGTGCTCCAGCATCTCCAGATGTACATGCCCCACATCCTTCAGATTGCTGCCGCCGGCAGCTTTTCTGCAGACCTGAATGAGAATCTCACGCCGCACCACCGGACGGCAGCTTCGCAGCGGCTCCACCGGAATTGAACGATCTGCTCCATACTGTTCCAGCCACTGCCCGGCCAGCTCTTCGATCAGTTCCTGAGCCTGAGCAATATATTCCGCCGCCTGCACCACGTGGGCGCAGGCCTGTTCATTGATTTCCCGTTCCACCAGCGGAATCACATGATGACGCAGTCTGTTTCTGGTATAATCGTCCTCCAGATTGGTCTCATCCGTGCGCCAGAGAATCCCCCGCTCTTTCAGCCAGCTTTCAATCTCATGCCGCCCAGTCTGCAGAAATGGACGGATTACGGAAATATCCCCCTGTTTGCGCCCGGGTGCCATGCCTCCCAGCCCCTTCAGACTGCTTCCCCGGAACAGATGATGGAGAACCGTTTCACAGTTATCATCCCGGTGATGCGCCACCGCGACCACGCCGGCACCCGTTTCTGCCGCTGCATGTTCAAAGCATTCATACCTGAGGCGGCGCGCCGCTTCTTCCTCTGAAATCTGCTCTCTTTTCACCAGTTCGGGAACATTAACCTGACATATCCTGAGAGGAATCCCGTGTTCTTCACACAATCGGCGTACAAATTCCACATCCCCGTCCGCCGACGCCCCGCGGATTCCGTGATTGACCGTCACTGCCTCCACATGAATCCCCAGAAGTCTTTCCAGATTCTTCAGAACAAGGAGCAGACATACAGAATCTGCACCTCCGGAAACCGCCGCCAGAACCCGGTCGCCGGAAACCGTCAGCCGCTCCTTCCTCATAAACTCCAGCACGCGCCGCTCCAGAGCACTCAAACTGCCGTTATCCTTTATATTTCCCCCGTTATTCTTTATATCACCTTTGCTGTTCTTTATTATTTTATCTTTGTTATTATCCATAATTATATATCTGCATACCTGCTTTTATACATATTCCTGCTTTTATACATATCTTATCATACTACCTCCTCCAGACACCCGCAACCAGTATTGTCATATCATCCTGTATGTTATCGTCAAGCATGAGCAGCTGATCCATCAGCCAGCCGGCCATTTCTTCCGCGTTGCGGATCGTACAGTCGGAAATCAGTCCTTTCAGTATTTCGTCGGCAGCCAGACCTGCCTTTTCCGATACACCGTCAGTCATCATAATCAGCATATCTCCCGACTGGAGCTGCTCCTCAGGTGCCATGTTTCCGTCCATATCATCCCACGAAATGATTCCCAGCGGAACTGCCTGTCCGCGTATGGCGGAAACACTTGTCCCCCGCTTCAGATATCCTGCCGCCGCACCCATTTTTGCAAAACGGCAGATCCCGCTGTACAGATCCAGCACACAGATATCAAGAGTCGTCGGCGCCTGCCGGCTGCGGCAGTTCAGCAGAATATTATTGATCATACTGATTGCCGCTGTAAGAGAAAATCCGTTTTCCAGAAGCTGTTCCAGCAGATCAACCGCCATCTCGCTTTCCATCCCGGCTTTTTTTCCGGTTCCCATGCCGTCAGACAGACACAAAAGCATCCTGTCCTCCCCCAGCATTGCGGCAGAAAAAGAATCCCCCGAACAGCTTTCCCCCTCTCTGTTCCTGCGTGCAAGACCGTACAGCACTTTAAAATTCTGTTTTTCAATAAAATGTACCGCTCCGGGCCCGGCACTGATCACTGAACGGCAATCATACGCAGGACAGAATTTTTTTCCTGATTCTGTATGAAACAGAGCCGCCGCAGCCTGAGACGACATATGAGCGCCTCTTCTGCATGCCAGAAGAGCAAAAATTTCCTGGCGCCCCTCCTCATTTTCCATCACCTGAAGCCGGATCACCGACAGGCCCCTGTATCGGAGGCCGTTTCGTATCTTATCCTCATAACAGTCTGTCACCTCCTGCCAGGCCGCCAGACGCTCCTGCTGCCTGCGTATCACCTTGCCCGCCTGAGCAAACTGCAGGCGAATCGCCTGTCTGCTCTCCAGGAAACGCTGTTTCCACTCCGCCGCGCTCAGTTCCCCGCTCTCGCTGTCCAACAGTACTCCCTGATCATCAAAACTGTTGGAAAGAGTCATAAAACTGTCCGCCAGACGCCGCCAGCGCTGTCCCGCCCAGGCAGACGCAAAATCCTTTTCTGCTTCCGGATTCTTTTCCATCGGATAATCTGCTTTCGCTCTTTTCGGTGCAGCAGCGGCTGCACTCTCACGCACTGCATATTCTGCTCCGGGCCTGCGCCGCTTTTTCTCAGGAGAGACCAGTAAAAATACCGCCAGTGCCACCAGAAGAGACTCAAACAGCTCCCCGGGAAGCGATATATCCATCAGAAGATACAGCACCGCCGTGCCCGACAGAAAAGCCAGACAGGAAGCGTTTTTACCCAGCTGCCTGAAAAGAGCACAGCAAACACCTCCCGCCATCAGTGCGATGACCTGAAGCAGTTCTCCTCCGATTACATACCAGCGAAGCAGCCCTGCCAGACTCCCCGTCACAAGGCCGCCCGGAAAGCCCCCATAAAAACCGCCCGCCAGTATTCCTACATAAATCAGTGCTTCCACCCAGCTGTAAAATGCTTCGCGATTCCCCAGAAACAGCATCAGTGCCACCGCTGCAGCTGCAGCCAGAACTGTTTTAACCCACTCCCATTTGCGCACAAAAAGCTCCCCTTTCCATGATTCCATGTTGTTTTCAGGTTTTCTCACGCAATTATACATGCATCAGCCGGTAAAATATGTAGAAATAAGTGATTGAAATACTTTTTTAGATGTGATACAATAAAAACCAATATTCATAAACTTCTGATCCCTGTATCATGCTGATTACTATACGAGGAGACTTGATATGAAAAAATGGAACTACCCCGTTTTTCTGGTGCTGGCACTGACCCTTCTGTTTACTTTCACTCCCGTCAGGGCATTGGCAGAAGGAAGCTCTTCCGGTGTTTCTGATACTTCTTCCGAACAGAATGCCGGTACGGACACGATCCTTCAGGTGAACCCTCTGTATGCGGATGTCTTCACTGAATCTGACCTTGAGGATGCTCTGTCCGCCATCCCCCTGCCATATGCTGAAACTGATGCAGGAGAGGAACCGTCTTTCCCTTCAGATGAAGATGCATCGGCATACCTGCGTACTGAACTGGTCAGCCGCAGTCCCAGAGTATCTTTTTCCTTCTTTACGGAAGATGATGATTACTATCATGTAGTGCGCAGCCTGTTCAGCCTGGCACTGGAGGAAACCGGCAATCCCGAAGAAGGGGATTATCTCCGGTATCAGTACGGCGGTTATTCCTGCGGCATACGCTATTCGTATACAGGCGGGCACTATCACTACACATTAACCTATACGATTACATACTATACCTCCAAAGAACAGGAACAGCAGGTTGCCCATGCGGCTGAGGAGATTCTCGCCGGGCTGAATCTGAAGGGGAAGACCGCTTACGAAAAAACAGAAGCCATTTACCGGTATCTGGTATCCTCCGTCTCATATGATTACGATCATCTGTACAACACCGAATATACCCTTAAGTACTCTGCCTACGCTGCTTTGATCGATAAAACGGCAATCTGTCAGGGATATGCCGTCGCACTTTACCGTCTTATGATGGAAGCAGGAATCCCCTGCCGCGTCATCGGGGGGATGGCCGGCTCCGAAAGCCATGCCTGGAACATTGTACAGCTGAGAGGCCTCTGGTATAATGCGGATTCCACCTGGGATTCCGAATTATGGGATACCTCCCGCAGTTATTCCTGGTTTCTGCTGAGTGATCATAATTTTTCTTTCCATACCCGTGATGAACAGTACCGGACCGATGAATTTTACCGTTCCTATCCCATGGGACCGGCAGATTTTACGCCCGGTCTCCCTGAGGAATATGATCTGTCCACAAAAAAAGTAATTCTGTCTGCCTCCAGCCTGCCCTACACCGGCTCTGCACTGAAACCGGCCGTTACCATCGCCGGTCTGACCCAGGGTACTGATTATAAGGTAACATATAAGAACAATATCCACGCCGGAACCGCATCCGTGATCATTACAGGCATCGGAAACTGTACCGGTTCCGCCGCCCGGACCACGTTTACCATAACCAGAGCAAAAAACACATGGACTGTCTCACCGTCCTGCTCCGATGTCACCTGCTCCTCCGCTCCGAAACCGAAAGGGGCAGCTCGCTTCGGCAGAGTATCATTCCGCTACAGCACCGGTAAAAACAGCAGCTGGAGCGAAAAGACCCCTTCTGTCCCCGGCTCCTTCCATGTAAAAGCCAGTGTAGCCGGAACCAATGACTACGCCGGTCTTTCCGCAGTGGTATCTTTCCGTGTTCTTCTGGCACAGTCGGCAGTATCGCTGTCCAACTCCGCTTCCGGAATCACCGTAAGATGGTCAACTGTAAAAGGCGCCTCCGGTTATCATATCTACCGGAAAATTCCCGGCGGATGGAAAAAAGTGAAAACGGTAAAAGGCACTTCCGGTTCCGTCTGGACGGAAACCGGCCTGACAAACGGCAGCCGTTACTTTTACTCTGTACGCGCATTTTACGGCAGCATGGAAAGCGCCGGTATTTTCTGCCGCTCCATTTACCGCATAAGCAGGCCGCCTGTTCCCTCTCTGAAGAATACCGGCAGCAGAAAGATCGTCATCAAATGGCAGAAAAACAAGGCAGCCACCGGCTACCAGATCCAGTATTCCACAGACAGCAGTTTCAAAAATGCGAACACGGTAACCATCTCAGCAAATGCTGCAGCAGCAAAACTGCTTCAGAAAACCGTCTCTTCTCTGTCCAAAGGGAAACGTTATTACGTACGGATACGTTGCTGCAAAATAACACAGGGAACCAGCTCCTGGTCCGCCTGGTCCCCTGTGAAAAATGTACTCATAAGCAGATAAGCCTGCAATAAATCTGCAGTAGTTCAGAACCGGTACATCGTCCTGCAAATAACTGTACCAGGCGGTTCTGCATAAAAAGTGCGGCGAATACTACAGCAAATATTGCAACAAATATTGCAGCAGATATTGCAGCAGATATTACAGCAAATATTACAGGCAGTAATCTTTCGCAGCGCAGGCTTCCACCGCACACTCCAGACTTTCTGCAATGGTCATCAGCGGCATAAAGGGCGTTCCCGCCGGTTTTTCAACCGCCTGCTCCGCCGAGAACGGCACATGGATAAATCCGGCCCGGATTCCCGGATATTTTGCTGCCGCGAGATGAAGTACATTATACATAACACAATTGCATACATATGTCCCCGCCGTATAGGAAATATGGCAGGGAATTCCATGACCGCGCACATTTGCCACAATATTCTTCACCGGAATTGTGGCAAAATACGCCGCAGGCCCGTCTGGCTGAAGCGGCTCGTCCACGGGCTGCTCCCCGGCATTATCCGGAATCCGGGCATCCGCCAGATTAATTGCCACTTTCTCAACGGTCACGCAGGAACGTCCGCCCGCCTGTCCGACGCTTATCACCACATCCGGGTGATAAGTATGGATTCCTCTCTCCACCGCAGACACACTTTCCGAAAAAACCGTCGGAATCTGCAATTTAACAATCTCTGCACCTGCAATGGTATCAGGAAGCATCCTTACCGCCTCCCATGCAGGATTCACTTTTTCGCCCCCGAAGGGTTCAAAACCTGTAATCAATATTCTCATGTTCAGATCCTCCTGTGATTACTATATCACAGGACCGGACTCTGCACCATCTCAACCTTTCCTCTCTGCTTTTCCAGCTCAGGGTTCCATCTTCAGCTTTCCATCTGCTTTCCCAGAAAGCCTGCTGCTGCCGCTGCCAGCTTCTGCTCAGTCTCCCCCATCTTTTTTCTGGAATCTCTGCTCATCAGACTCACCGCTCCGATGGCATCACCTTCACAAATGATGGGATACACCACCATGCTGGTGTATTCGCCGGGGTCTCCGGCTGCAATTGCCATATTTTTCTGACTCTCTCTGGAACCCGGAAGAATCGCCGTGCGGTTGGATATGACGGATTCCATCTGCTTGCTGATCTGCTTTCCCTGAATCTCTTTCCTGGCACCCCCCGCCGCCGCAATAATCTGGTCCCTGTCCATGATACACACCATATGCCCGGTGGTCTGCGCCAGCGTATCCGCGTACTTTCTGGCAAAAGCGCTCATATCCTCCATGGGCGAATATTTTTTCAGAACAATACCGCCCTCCGCATCCGTATAAATCTCCAGCGGCGTCCCCTCGCGCAGCCGTAAAGTCCTGCGAATCTCTTTCGGAATGACAATTCTTCCCAGGTCATCTATACGTCGTACAATCCCCGTAGCTTTCATAATAAAAATCCTCCATTTACAGTACCTTATGACTTTACTTTCCGTTTCTGGAAATAGTATCTGTAAATGGAGGATTTTTATACATTTTGCAGCTTTTTCACGCCTTCCTACTCTCTCATATACGCATCAAAAATTTCTTTCGAGATATTCGCTTCGATGGAAGCATACACTTCGCGGGCGCTTTCACGAATTTCCTGCCTTGCCTCTTCTGGGAGGAGGATGATCTGCGTTCCGCTGTCCTCGATGGTTTTCTTTCTGTCTGCAATTCTTTCATCGGACTGTTCACGGGCATAAGCCACAGCCGTTTCTGCTGCCTGCGTCATGATTTCCTGCTCTTCTTCAGAAAGATTCCGGAAAAATTCATCATTGACAATCATAGAGATGAGATGCGGCAGGTGATTTGTTTCCACCACGTAGTCCTGCTGTTCATACAGCCGGTTGGATACAATGACCTCATAGGGATTTTCCTGTGCATCGATGGTATGCTGCTGCAGGCCGATATATACCTCACTGAAGCTCATGGGTGTCGGGTTGGCATTCAGACTTTTCCAGAAAGCCAGATGATAACTGTTCTCCATGGTACGGATTTTCTGTCCTTTAAAATCAGCCGGTTCCGTAATCTTTTTATTGGTACTCAGGACACGAAAGCCCTGATCTGCCATTCCCAGCAGGTGATAGCCGCCTTCTGTATAGACATCACTGATCAGCGCATAAAATTCCGGATTATCAATGGTTTCCCGGCATTCATCCAGCGAATCAAATACACAGGGCAGGTCAAAAACAGCGAGATCAGACATAAACGTTACCTGCGGCGCCGTATTTTGTACGATAAAAGGGATATCACCGTCAGCACAGGTCTCCAGAAGATCCCGGTCACCCCCAAGAGTGGAATTGGGATACACCTGAATCTTCATTTTTCCTCCGCTGAGTTCCGATACCTCATCCGCAAATTTTTCCGCAAAAAGCTGTGTGACCGTGTCTTCCGGGCTTGCGGTGGCCAGAGGCCATGCGTAACGCCGTTCATCGGACTGACTGCCGCTGCTGCAGCCTGTAAATGCAGCCCAGAATAATCACGGGGCTGAGGATGGCAAAAAAGCTTTCCTTAACGACATTTAATAAACCTTTATCATGCAGTCTTCGTACTTCTGCACGAATCTTTTCCTTATCCTCGCCGTGCCGTCTGCAGTAAAAAACAGCATAAAACATCAGGAGCCCTCCGATCATAAGACCAGGGATGATCACCGCCAGAAACAGATCGCTGACAGACGCGCCGGAAGTCATACCGTACATAATAAACGGAATACTGGGCGGTATGATAACCCCAAGACCGCCGGCAACTGCCACAATTGCAGTGCTGAAAGTCAGATCATAGCCGAGACTGGTCAGTACCGGTATGGTCATGCTTCCCACTGCAGCAACCGTAGCCGGCGCAGAACCGGAGATTGCCCCGTAAAAGAGGCAGGTTACGATCACCGCACAGGGCATTCCCGCAGTAAGATTACCCAGAAAATACGCAAAAACATCAAACAGTTTTCTGGAAATACCCCCTTTTGCCATGATGATTCCGAACAGGACAAACATGGGCACCGCCAGAAGCGGAAAAGAATCCAGACCACCGAACATGGCACGGATCAGATATTTTGCGCCAACTGTAAATGACGGATCAAAAACGGACGGAAGAACCGCTGTGATTCCCAATGTAATCGATACGGGAATCGCGATGAGCAGACCGACCACAAAAATGATAAATAACAACGCGACGGGCATTACTGTACCTCCTTACCTGCTTCAATGAATGACTCCGGGGTATTCCTTTCCGGGTGCGCCGGATCAAATACGTTCTCTCCTCCGGCAATGCGGAATTCGATGATCCACCGCTGCAGGATACGGAAAGCGACAAGAACAAAGGAAACAAAGGGCGCTGCCTGTACATAATACATGGGAATTAAGCAGGCCGGAGAAACCTGTCCGCTGGTCACGGCAGACATCATATAGGACCAGGCAAAAGGAATCATATAGATAAAAAATATCAATTCAAATGTGTGATTGACCACCCTTAAAAACAGCCTTCCCCCGTCTGGGAAAGATTGCGACAAACTGCTCAATCTTGATCGACAGGCATTTTTTGGTACAATAACTGACACTGATAAAACCGCTCCATATGAACAGATAACGTGTCAGCTCCTCCGACCAGGACAATGACATCCCCAGCACATAACGGCAGAACACCTGTATACCCATGATAATCGTCATTCCGATCAGAAGAATAATAAGAATAAATTCTTCAAGATTTTCATCAAGCCAGTGAATTGCTTTTTTCATCTTTACCCTCCATTTTCGCCTCTGATTTCTCCTTTGAAAAAGAAACATTGCCAAAGACCCCGCAAAGGGCCCCGGCAATTGAATCAATTTTTTGCAACATTTATAACGCGTTATGAAGCAGCCCCAGCACGGTACTTAAATCGTTAACACCCATCTGTCCGGGAGCAGAAGCTTTCCCGGCTGCTCCGAATGTCAGCGCGGAACCAAATACTTCACCGCAGAGGCGGCTGATTACGCCAGTACCTGCCATGGACATGGTGATTACGGGCCGGTCAGCGTATTCGGATACCATTTCCTCTGTTGCTGCCAGAAGTGTGAGAACGTCCTTTTTGTTCTGAGGCATCACGGCGATCTTGGGAATATCGGCACCCAGCTCCTGCATTTTTCTGAGGCGGCCAACGATCTCATCCTTGTCCGGAGTTTTAAAGAAATCATGGTTTGACGCAACAACCTTTACGCCTGCTGCATGAACCTCTTCGATGATCTTCTTTACGATCTCGTCGCCGGTGAAGGCTTCCACGTCAACCAGATCAACATATCCGGACTGTGCTGCTCTGATATTCAGTTCGGCATAGGCAGCATTTTCAATGGCCTTTTCTCCGCCCTCTTTGGAAGTACGGAATGTCATGAGGATGGGAGTATTGCCCAGTGCCTCTCTCAGATCTTTCAGTACATCCAGAACCTGGTCAAAATCAAATACACCTTCAAACCAGTCAACGCGCCATTCTACCACGTCAACGGGGATGGAATCAAATGTCTTTGCCTCAGAAATAATATCTTCTTTGGTAATTCCAACAATCGGCACACAGATTTTGGGAATGCCTGCACCGATTTCAATATCTCTCACACGAACAGTATTCATATTGATATCCTTTCTCAAATCTTAAATAAGAATTCTTTTCAGAAGTAAAGTGGTAAAGTCAAATCTTTCCTATTATAAACAATTTATTCTTCTGACGCAAGTTCAACCATCTTTGCATAACGGATATTTACGAATATTCCGAGGATTACTCCGATGGCGGTGAGTACGATGTTCATAACCATAACGCCGGAAGGAGTCATCTTTGATGCAGCGGTCAGAATGGTATAGTTGCAGAGGGAGGATGCGATCATAACCAGTGCAGTCACCGTTCCCTTGATTCTGGGGAAAAGCATGTTGCACACGGAGGTAACGATCTGAAGAAGTCCGCCGGCTCCTGCCCAGCCGATTACGAATGCACCTGCGATGCAGAGCATCTGGGACTTTCCAAGAAGTACAAGAATCATGGCTGCGAGACAGATAATCGGGTATGCCATGATAAAACGCACATCCCTGATCTTCCGTGTCAGAAGCGCGGTTACAATCAGCGCGAGCATGGTTCCCATGGAATAGTAAGTCTGCATAATGGACGGATCAGCCCAGCCGACCACTTCCTTCGCAAAGTTCTGCGCACAGTACAGCCATAACTGGAATGTACCGGTGTGGGAAATGGCAATGAAAAATTTGATTCCCATAGTTGCAACGCCGGGCGCTGAATAGAAAATTTCGCCGACAGCAGGATAAATACCTGTGTCAAGGAAAGAATTGGCAATACCGCCCAGGATCGCGCAGATATAAGCAATCTGGTAACCGCCGTTTGCTCCGGCATTAAATGCAAAAGCAAGTCCGATCAGGTAGATCGCATAGGATGCTCCGCCGATCACACAGGAAATGCGGCGGCCCAGCTTATCGGAAAGAGGACCCGCAAACGGAAGGGCAATCAGACGGCCCAGACCCAGCGCCGCAGAAATCGCGGTGATGGCCATTGCCTGTACTCCCCAGCTTGCCGCCAGAGAATCTTTGATAACAGCCTGCCCCAGAATGGAACAGCCCACGCCATGGATAAAATAATTCAGATACAGAATCAATGCACTTGGAAGATATTTTTTGTTCATAATTTTGAAAAAAACGGAAGAGGCGTCCATTTGACAAAAGCCGGGAAACTGTTTCTCGAATATGCAGACCAGATCATTGCCGAATGCGCAATTGCCAAAAACAAGATGCACGAACTGGCCTCCAGAGAATCTGTTTCACTTCAGGAAATCAACCATTATCCGGTGATCGGATACGATCAGGAATCCTGGCTCGGCAATTATACCAATCAGCTCTATAAAAGATTCTCGCTTCACCCCAATATTGTGGTGGAATGTCCCGATGCGCACTCCATCGTCGCCATGGTAAGTGAATCATTCGGAATCGCCCTGGTACCGGATATTGATGAAATCGATGAAAACCGTGTCAATATCCACAAACTGAATGATATTAATCTGGCACACCAGACCTTCATGTTCTGGATGAAGGAGCGATACCAGCTGCCGGCTGTCGGAAGATTTATACAATATATGAAGCAGCAGTCTTCCTTTTAATTGATGCCTTAAATGCATCAATATTTGACACGGAATATATTTTACGTTATGGTTCTGCAGGCTTATAATGGGATTGTCACAGACAGAAGAAGCACCTTAACTCGACAATAGATTACGATGACATATCTCCATACTTTTTTCATAATTACAGATTTTCATGAAGATATGGACCGTATCAGTTTCAGATAAGGAGAAATGTTTCATGAAAACAAAATATCCCGGAATTTTCGAACCGTTAACGGTAAAGAGAATGACTATCCGCAACCGCATTGCCATGACCCCCATGGGAACCAATTACGGCGAAACAAGCGGTGAGATGAGCAATCGTCACATGAATTACTATTCATTGCGCGCAAAAGGCGGCGTTGGCCTGATCATTCTGGAAAATGCCAACGTGGAATACCCTGTCGGTTCCAACGGCACAAGCCAGATCCGTATCGATCACGACAGTTTTATGCCGCGCTATTATCAGCTGGTTGAAAATCTGCACAAAAACGGCGCAGCAGTTGCCATCCAGATCAACCATGCAGGTGCTTCCGCTTCTTCTGCAAGAACCGGAATGGAAACAGTTTCCTCCTCCAATATCCCTACAAAGGCAGGCGGAGAAATCCCCCGTCCCATGACAAAAGAAGAGATTCTTACCACTGTTAAAAAATACGGAGAAGCTGCAAAAAGAGTGCAGGCCATCGGTTTTGATGCCGTTGAAATCCACTGCGGCCACTCTTATCTGATGAGCCAGTTTATTTCCCCGTACTATAATAAAAGAACCGATGAATTCGGCGGTTCCATGGAAAACCGCATGCGTTTTCCCCGTATGGTACTGGAAGAGGTCCGCAGACAGGTAGGCCCCTGGTTTCCGATCATTGTCCGTATCTCTGCGGAAGAACGTGTACCCGGCGGCAACACACTGGAGGATACACTGGAATATCTGCAGTATATCGATGAATTTGTGGACATGTACGATGTATCCTGCGGTCTGAATCCGTCACTTCAGTATCAGATCGACTCCAACTATCTGCCCGACGGCTGGCGCTCCTATCAGGCGAGAGCAGTTAAGGATAAATTCGGAAAGCCCGTTATCAACGCGGGCAACTATCGTGACCCGAAGGTGGTTGAAAAAGTGCTGGAAAGCGGCGATGTGGATATGGTCGGTATGGGACGCGGTCTGATCGCCGATCCCGACTGGGTCGTAAAGGTTCAGAAAGGCGAAGAAGACATGCTGCGCAAATGTATTTCCTGCAACGTAGGCTGCGCAGGAAACCGTATCAGTGTCAATCATCCGATCCGCTGCACCGTCAATCCCGCTGTTCCCGAAGGTGATGTTTATAAAAAATTAAAAGTGAATAAAACTGCAACGTGGTTGTAGTCGGCGCAGGTACCGCAGGTCTGGAAGCTGCCTGTACCGCTGCCGAAGTCGGATGCAATGTATTCGTTCTGGAAAAGAAAGATCATGTAGGCGGTCTGTCCACATTTATTTCAGATCTTCCGAGCAAAACACGTATGAAGGATTTCCCGAAATACCTGGAAAAACGCGCATCAAAGCTGCCCAATCTGTACCTGTTCCTGAATACGGAAGCAACCATTGCAAATATCAAAAACTTCAAACCGGATATCGTGGTCAATGCAACCGGCTCCGTACCGGTGGTTCCTCCGATTCCCGGCCTGCAGGAAAATATCGCAGCCGGCAACGTTGCAACGATTTTCGATATGATCAACAATCTGAACGCCGGCAGATACCCTGACGATTTCTGCAAAGGAAAGAAAATCGTTGTCATGGGCGGCGGCTCAGTAGGTCTGGATGTCATTGAATATTTTGCACCCCGGGGCGCAGAATGCTCCATCGTGGATATGCTTCCCGCAATCGGCATGATGGCTGATCCCATCACAAAATGCTCCATGCGTGAAACCCACGACAAATACGGCGTCAAAGAATATGTGAACACAGCCCTTCAGGAAGTAAAGGAAAACGCTTTCGTTGTAAAAACACCGGAGGGAGAAATCAAAGAACTGGAATTTGATCTGGGCTTCAACTGCCTGGGAATGCGTTCAAACAATCCGCTTCTGCCCGCACTGGAAGAAGCATTCGCAGATACCGATACTTACATTTACCCCATCGGTGACTCCGTACGCGCCCGCCGCATCATGGAAGGAACCATGGACGGACGTGCCATCCTGAACGTACTGGAATCAAAAGGATTTCTGGACCTGGACGAAATCAAATAAACAGGCACGAATCAAAAAGACAAAGCCGGATAACCGGAAAAACATAAATGAACGGAAGACAAAATCAGATAAACAGGAAGAGAGATAATTATCATGCCAAACATTACAGGACATACAGAATTAGTTGGATTAATGGCTTATCCCATCCGCCATACACAGTCACCCACAACCCATAACCTTGCCTACGACAAAAACGGTGATGACGTCATCCAGCTTGCATTTGAAGTAGACAACGACTCTCTGGAAGCTGCAGTAAACAGCATCCGTGCATTAAAAATGCTGGGCTCCAACATCTCCATGCCCAACAAAACAGTTGTCCACAAATATCTTGAGGAAGTGGACGAAGCTGCACAGCTCTGCGGTGCCATCAACACCGTTGTAAACATGCGTGATGAAAACGGCAATGTAACCGGCAGATTAAAAGGCTACAACACCGATGGTATGGGCTACTGGCAGGGCATTAAAGAAGAGGGCATCGACTTTAAAGGAATGAAAATGGTTCTGATCGGAACCGGCGGCGCTGCTACTGCCATCGCAGTCCGCGGCGCACTGGACGGAATTGCGGAAATGCACATCTTCAATATTAAGGATAAATTCTACGCCCGCGGAGAAGAGATTGTTGAAATAATCAACAACAATACCTCCTGCAAAGCAACCATGAACGATCTGTCAGACCTCCAGCTGCTGAAACAGAAAATGCAGGAGGCAGACATTTTCTGTGATGCAACAGGTGTGGGCATGCATCCCCTGGAAGACAAAACCAACATTCCTGATCCCTCCTTCTTCCGCCCCGACCTGATCGTAACCGACACCGTATACGCCCCCCGCGAAACAGTTATGATGAAACAGGCAAAAGAAGCCCGATGTACAAGAGTCTACAACGGAATGAGCATGATGCTCTTCCAGGCACTGATTGCCATTGAACTCTACACCGGAAAATCAACCGATGTGGAATACATGAAGGAGAAACTGGGAATCTAATCGTTTTCCACTGCTTTTTCCCAGTCAGCTTCTTTGAAGCCGGTGAGTACCTGATTCCCGATAATGAGGATCGGACGTTTTACCAGCATACCGTCTGTCGCCAGCAGCTGCAGTTTTTCTTCTGTACTCATGGATGGCAGGCGGTCTTTCAGGTTCATTTCTCTGTAGAGCATGCCGCTGGTATTGAAAAATTTCTTAATGTCCAGTCCGCTGGTTTCATACCACTGTTTCAGTTCTTCATAGGCAGGATTTTCATTTTTTATATCCCGCATCTCATAATCAACACCTTTTTCCTTCAGCCATTTTTCGGCTTTTTTGCAGGTTGTGCACTTCGGGTAACAAATAAATGATGCTTTCATAATCACAAGTCCTTTCTGGTATACTTTTATCCACAGTTTACCAGAAAACGAACTCAGATGCATCCTTTTCTCAAAAAAAGGAGCCTGCGGATTTGTATTCTTTTTGTACCTGCCCCGAAGAACCATGACACCACCCCGAAGAAAGACTCTGTACTGTTATTACTCCTGTATCTGATTTTATACATTTTTTTGTTATATATTTATTATAATTTTGCTATATCATCCCTGTTACTTGTATGATTCTTCCAGTTTCATTGACTGCAATTTGACACAGCAAACCGGACTACACAAAAAAATCATTAGAAAAGGGGCTTCAAAAAGCCTTTTTTCTGCGATTATGTGGAAAATCAGAAATTTAATTCCGCAATATTGACATCATGCCTAAAACGACGTATAATTCTAATCGATAAATTTGTTAATATTTTAACATTTTTCATCAGTCGCTCTGCTGCATTGAAATATGTAAGGTTTAAGAAAAAGAGGAGAATAGGAGATTATCATGAAAAAGAACACCAGCACACTGTATGATTCCGTAACCAACGACCGCAATATCAGCAATACAATCGAAGACTTCCTGATTACTGAAGCAGTAAACGGTCCTACCGTTACCATCAGCATGGTCATTGAATTGCTGAAGATCATCGGTAACCGTCTGTCCCTCGGTCAGGAAATCACCATGGAGAAAACCGGTACCGTACTGACCAGCGCAAACTTTGAAGAATATCTGACAAATCATTTTTCCGAATATATTCGTGACGAAGTTCTGGCGTAATTGTAAGGGCTGCCGTTATATAACCCTCAGACTATATAATTATATATAATGATGAAAGCGTGAATCAACCTGCAGGCTGATTCGCGCTTTTTTACTATCCCCGGCAAAAAGAAACTCTGAACAGTTGCGCCGCCTTTGCTGTAAAAATGTATTTTTTTAGAAAAATCTTGCAAACCCTTTTCAAAAACTGTATACTTTTTTTATCAGACTAAACTCATGAATAAAGGAGGAACTTATGAAAAAAACAGAAAACCACTTAAGATTTCTGATCCGGACTTTCGCGCTGCTCCTGATCCCCTGCCTTTTCCTGGCACTTCCTGCAAGAGCAGAAGGCACAGGTGAGGCAGAAACTACGGACACACCGCCCTGCCCCACCAATGTCAGTGCTGCTGCCGACAAATATTTCAATATCAACCTGGCCTGGGACGATATGGATCAGAATACAGATGTCTATTACAGCTATGAAATTCAGATGGCAGTAAATGGTGTCTGGAATCAAGATATCCTCACCGCCTGCGGAACATCCACAGTTTTCTATTCCGATTACTACCGTTACTGGAATCCGGATGTTTCATTAGGTAATAAATACTCTTTCCGTGTGCGCACCGTATATACATATTATTACTGGGATGAAAGCGGAAATTACAAAGAAGTAACCCACAGAAGCAAATGGTCATCCTCCGTACAGGTTCAGCTTGCCTACAGTGCACCGAATCTGGTCAGCGTCAAATCCTCCGGTGCCGCCCAGGTGACGCTGAAGTGGAATGCCGTACCCGAAGCAGGCAGCAGTTATGCCGTCTTCCGTTCCACATCCCAAAGCGGCACCTATAAAAAAATCAGGACTGTCACCAGCAGCGACAGTACCATAAGCTTCACAGACAAATCGGGGCTGACGACCGGAACCAGATATTATTATAAAGTATGTACCTATAATGATAATTTCACATACAAATGCGGGGATTATTCGTCCATTTTATCTGCCGTACCGACTCCCGTTAAACTGACTCCCACCACCCGGGCAGCCAATTACAATGCTGTAAAAATCAGCTGGAAAAAAGAAAGCGGAATCAGCGGATATGTGATCTCTCAGTCAACTTCCCCAAAGGGAACCTACAAGAATATTAAAAATATCACCGACTTCAATACAACTTCCTACACCAAAACAGGTCTGACCACCGGTAAATCCTACTATTATAAGGTAAGATCCTACGCCATCGTTAACGGAAAGAAATATTACAGTCCGGACAGTACACCCGTAAAAGCAGTTCCTGCTGTTCTGGCTCCCACAATTTCCTCCATCAAACTTGCAGATGTTACCAAAGCGACTCTGACCTGGACAAAAGTAACCGGTGCCAGCGGATATGCCATTTACCGCGCCACCAGCAAAAATGGCACTTATAAGAAAATCGGTGTCGTAAGGGGCAATGGGAACGTTCAGTATACAGCTTCCGGTATGTCCAACGGAAAAACCTACTACTTCAAGGTTGCCGCATACAAAACTGTAAACGGGAAAGACTATTACGGTGCATACTCCTCTGTCAAATCCCGCCTGATGAACAGACTGGGCTATCAGTACGAAGACTATTACAGCAGATGCAGAAGAATCTTCGGATGCGAGTATTATAAAAGCTTTACCTCTTCCAAAGCTGCATCTGCCCAGATGAAAACAATCACCGTCAAGACATGGGATATCAATTCCTCAGGAAAAAAATATACAAGAACCTTCAGACTGACCGTGCACAAAAATATTGCCTCAACCGTACAGCAGATATTCAAAGAAATCTACAACGGCAAGGAGAAATTCCCCATCCACAGCCTGGGCGGATATTCCTGGCGGGGTGATAATTCCTATTCCGAGCACTGTGAAGGACTTGCCATCGATATCAATCCCGATGAAAATGCCATGATCCGCTACAGCGACGGTGCATCCCTGTCCGGCGGTTTTTACAAACCGGGCAAAAATCCCTACTCCATCAAACCGGACGGCGACGTGGTAAAAGCCTTTGAAAAGTACGGATTCTGCTGGGGAATCTGGTCCAACAAAGCAGATTACATGCATTTTTCCTATTTTGGAACGTGATGAAAATCAGAGAAGGAAATCGATTTTCAAAGCAGAAGCTGATTCTCATTGCGGTTCTCTGCTTTTTCCCGTCCATCCTCTCCCGCGCGGAGGGGAATGGACAGGTCACTGTTCCCCAAACCACCGGCCTGAAAGTAAAAGCAGAGGGTACTCATCCGTCACGATCCGTCTTTCCTATGACGCACCGAAGCTGACCAGCGTCAAATCCTCCGGTGCCGTTCAGGTAACACTGAAATGGAACGCCGTTCCAGGCGCCTACGGCGGATATGCCATCTACCGTTCCGAATCGAAAGACGGAACCTATAAAAAGATCAGGACCATCACCGACTGTTATACCCTGACCTGTACCGATAAACAGGAACTGAAAACCGGTACGCGATACTACTATAAAATCTGTACCTACAATTCAGACTTCAAATATAAATACGGGAATTTCTCACCCATTCTATCCGCCGTTCCCACTCCCGCACAGCTGAAACCGACAGCCAAAGCAGCAGGCTATACCTCTGTCAAAATCAGCTGGAAAAAAGAAGCCGGAATCACAGGATACAGAATTTATCAGTCTTCTTGTGAACTACATCGGTAATTGAATTACCGAGCATCAGGCGAGTGATGCAGTGCATCACTCTTCCTGGGTGCGTCCATGACACCACTACTGCTGTCCTTTCGGACTACACAGCTACTTTTATTCGTTTTATCTCTTTCAGCCCGGATACGGGCAGTTCCTTTTCTTTTCCGGATAAGGCAAGATATTTCCTCATGATATTATAGGCTCCTACTGCATCTGCATGGTAAAGAATCCCCTGATCTTTGTACAAACCTCTTTTTATCCGGTTCTTCTTCTCTGCATATTTCCTGCTCACTTCCTTTGCTTTCGGTGAACACTGACTGCTGTAGCTTTCTTCCTGAAGGACCATCCTGATTCCCTTCTTCTTCAGCTTATATTCCAGTTTCCGGTATATTTGACGATAAGGCAGTCCATGCAGTTTCTGATTTGTTCGCCTTCCCAGATTTCTCTCCCTCCTGATATTTGTGATATCACCTATGATAAGGGTGCCGATTTTTCTTTCTTCACAATAACAGGCCAGATAGTTCGTGATCTTATGCAGATAATCATTGATACTGTTGCTCTTTCTCCTGTATAAACGTCTGATGTGTTCGGATGACTTTGGATATCGGATCCCCTGCCGTTTCTGTTCTTCCATCCATTCGGACTGTACTCTTGCAATCTCTTTATCATAATATCTGGTAATGCTCAGATATTTCCTTCCCAGAATAAAGGATCCTCCATCACTGTCATAACACGTCATCAGATTGTGCAGCCCCGGATCGACTGAAAGATAATGACCATTATCCTGACTCATCTCTGTATCCGGTACTTCATACACCATGATCAGTTCCACTTTCTCTTTTTCCGGCGGATAGAGCCGGATCTGTCTGATATGATCGATGTCCTGAAAAATCTTATTTTTCAGAAACAGATAGTTTGCATCGATCCCATAGGTCTCTGTCATAAATCGTTTCAGGGTCTTAGACAACGTAAGCCTTACACGGCCTTCCTCTTTATCGTGCACCATTCCGTTCTGTATATATGTGACAGCCATGCCTTCATGTTTAAAGCGGGGAGGCTTTGGGTTCTCTATCCCGCCGCTTTTTACAAGGGAAAAATAAGACTTCCACGCCTCATGAAGCACCTTGCAGACTTCCTGCGCAGTCTGAGAAGGCAGTGATCGGAACCACATGCTGTCTTTATGAGCAGACTTTTGATAATACCAGTCCGGATATTTCGGAAGATCCAGTTCTTTATAATGAAGCCTTTCATAATTACAGATATTCCAGAGCTTATATGCCGCATAACACATATGCCCAATGATATTCGCTTCTTCCCGGCTGATCCGGATCGTTGTTCTTTGTGACAGCAGCATTCTTTTCCCTCCTCTCAGTATGATCTGCTCTGGTGTTCTATATATCTGCGTATGTTCTCTTCGGAAACAGACCCGATCGTTTCTGCAATCTCCTGTACAAGTTCTTTCAGACAGGCTTCGATCTCTGCATTCAGGATTTTTCTCCTGTACTTCACAGACCATACCACATGGTAATTGATATTATAGACATAAGTCCTTGCATGTATTAAATTATTCTTCATACAGATACTATATCATTTTCCTATCATATTTGCAATAGAAATTCGAATATATGTTCTGTGTTTTGTAAAAATATAAGTCAGAGAATTTATCTGATTCATCCTATACGTCTGTTTCAATCATACATACCATTAATTCTCTGACATGTTAACGCTTTCATCTGCGGTAATTGAATTACCGAGGATTCCCGCTCACTATCCTAAAAACGGGACCTATAATAAAATCAAAACCATTACCGGCAGCGAGACCACCTTTTTCACACAGACAAACCTGACCACCGGCAAAGCCTATTATTACAAAGTGCAGTCCTGGTCCACGGTAAACGGAAAAAACTACTGCAGCCCGGACAGCACCCCTGTAAAAGCGGTTCCCGCAGTCCTGGCTCCCGGTCTGAATCCGGTTAATCTGGTCAACACCTCAAAAGTAACACTCAGCTGGGGAAAAACCGCCAATGCCAGCGGCTATGCCGTTTACCGCTCTGACAGCCCGGACAGCGCCGGCACCAGAATCGCCGCTGTTAAAAGCGGTTCCACAACAACCTGTACCATATCCGGACTGACCAGATATAAAACGTATTATTTCAGAGTCAGGGCCTACCGGACTGTAAAAGGAAAAAACTATTACGGAGACTGCTCCTCCTGCCGGACCATCTATATGGGAAATCTGGGCAGTTCAAAAGAGAGTTACGCCGACAGATGCAGACGCATCTACGGCACCAGCACCTGGAAGCCCTATACAACCTCAAAAAACGCAGAAGCCAACATGACAACAATCACGGTAAAAGCCTGGGACATTGATGCATCCGGTAAAAAATACACCCATACCCTTCAGCTGAAGGTCCACAAAAACAGATTATATGCATTTCTCTTACTTTGGAACGTAAGGAAAAGGAAATGTCCTGTATATAGAAACCTGCATCAGAGCTGGAAAACAGAAACTGCCTCCGGCTCTGATAAAATGACATGGATTTTCTGAGTTTTTTGATATTGGCGGCACTTTTATTCAACGCAGACTACGCCGCCGTCTTTGACGGTAACGGTCATGCCGTCCGTGACATATATACTTGTATAATACAACAGCAGCCGGCTTTTGCAAAAAAGTCCGGCTGCTCTTTTTTTGCTTTTTTATTGTCTCAGTGGAAGTCCATAAATCTCCTGAAAGGGACCATGGCACTATACATAAATTAGTGCGACAGCCCCAACCAAAGCAATATAAAAAGCAGACTGGAATTTCTACATACATGCATACAGTTGACAAAATGTAATATATAAAGTATACTAATAGCAAGAGAGGTAACAACATAGATGATCTTTCATTTGAATGGGATGACAATAAGGAACAAATAAACATAAAAAAGCATGGTCTCAACTTTTCAGTCGCAGCAAGAGTATTTTTAGACCCGGATCGAATTGAAATTTATGACGAAGTACATAGCATAACAGAAGACAGATATAATACAATAGGAATGGTGAATGATATTCTTTTTGTAGTGTACACAGAACGTGTTGACAGCATACGTATCATATCTGCCCGTGTCGCAACCAAGCAAGAAATGGAGGTCTATAATTATGGCAAATATTAAACTGAGTGAACTTGGACCTTTGACAGAAGAAGAAAAATCAATGATTGAAAACGCAGCAAACATGCCAGTTTTATATGACGATGATTCGCCTGAAACAACCCCGGAAATGCTTTTAGCGTTCCGGCAGGCTGCTGAAGAAAAAAGAAAACAAAGAAGAAAAAATGTTATTTCTATTCGTGTATCAAATAACACGCTGGAAAAGGCAAAGGCGCTCGGCAGTGGATATAGCGGTGTTTTAGCCAGAATGATTGATTTTTGTTTAAACGATCCAGAAATTATAAAAAAATGCTTATAAATCAAAAAACGAGGGTGTAAAATAAAGTGTGTAAGTTGAGAAAAACAAATTTCAAAACTTACGCACTTTGTTTGTTATACAGAGTGTGTTAAGATTACAGGAAAGGATCAGAAAAGGATAGAGACACTTACTATGGCAAAGAAGAAAAAACAGCCCAATCCAAACGAGCAGCTGGCAAAGGCAATCATTGATCAGTATCAGCAGCCCCAAAACGTAGAGGATATGCATCGTATATACAGAAATCTCCCTGTGCAGCAGACATCAATCAGGGCCTGAAAAGCAGAAACCGCCTCCAGCCCCGATGAAAAAACATGTATCACTGCATTATTCCAGAACCGCCTTTACTTCCTCCACAGGAATTTCACAGATTTCCGCAATCTCCTCAGGAACCTTTCCCTGCATGTACAGTTTAAATATTTTTTTAGTCTGCTGTCTGCCCTGTTCTATTCCCTGTTCTATTCCCTGATTTATGCCTTG
>JALFLM010000067.1 GCA_022774705.1 Lachnospiraceae bacterium
ACTTCCTTTGCGTTATGTGTTTTATTAAGAGCTTCAATTAAAAGTTTTCTGGTTTCATTGTGTAACATAATACTCACCTCTTAATATAAGCATAGCACTCATGTCAAGGGTTTGCGTTATTTTATTGAAAAGCTATAAGTAATTCGGCTTCTTTTTCCTGGTCAGCGGAATCAAGATTTCTTAAACGATGATGAATTTTTTCCCATCTTTCATGAAGATCACTCATTAGAATCCTCCGTTCTCATACCTGCGGATTCTTTTCTGGATTTTTTCATCTGCATCAGCTGGTTTCGTACAAGGGGCCAGTTGCTTACCGGCCGCTGATTCCATTTTTTGTATAATTCAGTAATCCGCAGATACAGAAGCTTGAACAATGCATTTTCATTTGGAAATGCACCTTTTTTGTGACTTTGCGGAGGCTTGAATTCACGCTTTCTACCGGATTGTCGTATACAGGATTTTCCTTACCGCACTTCCATACTGAAAGAGCTGCTCCACATGTAACCAGTTCCTTACCTATACATCCACCGCTCCCGGATACTGGCTCCAGGACTGTTTGAAACGCTCAAATTCAGCTTCTTCAGCCTTCAGGCTGGCAGCACCATATACTTTCTTTTTTATACCTCATATCTGTTCTGCATTGTTGGTTTCAATACAACTCTTGTTACTGTTTATCCAGTCTGATTCTGGAAAGAGCAAATTTCCTGTCGAAGTTTCAATACAACTCTTGTTACTGTTTATCGCTTGGTTTTGTGGTTTATGACTATATCAAAAGTAAGTTTCAATACAACTCTTGTTACTGTTTATCAACACGGTGTGAACCTGCTCCGGATCCGCGCCACTGAGTTTCAATACAACTCTTGTTACTGTTTATCGATCGTGCTGCTTCTAACGGATGTAAAAGACTGGCGTTTCAATACAACTCTTGTTACTGTTTATCTCGGGTTCTGCTATCTGGAAAACAGGTGGTTGGAAGTTTCAATACAACTCTTGTTACTGTTTATCGTTTAACCATGTGCATGAAGGCATTACAGGCAGATGTTTCAATACAACTCTTGTTACTGTTTATCAAAGGAAGTGTCATGGGATGCCCGGACAGCATCATGTTTCAATACAACTCTTGTTACTGTTTATCCCAAAGAGCAACTTGCAAGGAAGATAGACTTAATGTTTCAATACAACTCTTGTTACTGTTTATCCCAGCTATTTAAAGGCTTTTTACTCTTCCCTTTCTCGTATTATACCGCATAAAACCTGACTTTTTCAACATTTTTCCCAGCGTTTTCATAAAATCCGTTTTTTTGCAGAAACCTTTTATTTCCGGTACTTTTTCCGCTATCTGGCGTTTTGCGGCTGGTAAATTCGAATGATGGAATCAACGCTTTCCCTGTCGATTTATCCTTTTCCCAATTGTTTTCCCAATTCTACTGCAAACTACAAATACATTGTCATCTTTGAAGTAACATGTTTCAACAACAGCTGAACTGTCTGTATCAATTCAGAAAATCTCTCCGGTACTGGGATGGTGTGATACCTTCTGTCTTTTTAAATGACTTGGTAAATACACGGTAATCTCCGTACCCCGATTGTTCCGCTACTTCCGCTACGGAAAGGGAGGTGGAAAGCAGCAGTTTTTTCGCTTTTTCCATACGGATATTGGTGAGATAGGCCAGAAATCCCACACCGATTTCATTTTTGAAAAGCTGGCTGATATACTGCGGATTCAGGTGAAATTCCTCTGCCAGTACGGAAAGACTCACTTCCTCTGCCAGATGTTCCTGCACATACCTGGTAATACCGATGATGGCCCGTTCTTCCTGTTCTTTCGGTTCCTCTGCGGTCGTTACCCGCTGTTTGAACAGGGAAATCTTCAAATTATCAATGCATGTTCCGAATTCTTCATAGTTCACCGGCTTCAGGATATAATCGGTGATCTGCATCCGCAGGGCCTGCTGGCAATAGGAAAAATCATCGTAGCCCGAAACAATGACAAATGCAATCTGCGGATGCTTGATGCGGCTGAGCTGAATGACTTTCAGGCCGTTCATGATAGGAATATTGATATCCATGATAACGATATCGGGGCAGAGCGTATCTATCTGCGCCAGCGCCTCCATTCCGTCGGCAGCCTCTCCCACCACCTGACAGTCGTGGGCTTCCCAGTCAAACAGCCTCTTAAATCCTTCACGAATCATAATTTCATCATCAACCAGTAATACATTCAGCTTTTTCATAAATAAAAACCTTTCGTTTGATGCAGGCAGAAACCCACTGCCTTCAGGCGGCGGGAGGAGCCTTGTAAATTCTTGTTAAAAAACATTTTTTGTTACGTCAATTACCCTGTGATGCAGCGCCACTTTAGATCGTAATATCTATTGAGGTTAAAGGTCGGACTTCATTCCGCTTCGTTTTAATCTTCTTCCTTTACAGGCAGCAGCAGAATTTTTCCCTGCAGCAACAGGATAACAAAAAAGCAGAGTCATCGATAGTCCTGTAATTCAGATAAATGTGTCAATTTTACAGTTCCGGCTTTTCCGAAATTATTTTCCAACGCCCCATTTTTCAAATTTTCTTTTCATAAACAGAAATACATCCTGACACACAGAAAAAAGGAGACAACCTTGTTATTGTCTCCTTTCTGTCTGGATTACGTTCGTAAAGCTTTATCTGCTCATCTTCTGATTATCTGTAGATAATCTCGTCTCTTCTCGGTCCGTTGGATACCATCTTAATCGGAACTTCCAGCTCTTTTTCGATGAATTCCACATAATTGCGGCATGCTTCCGGAAGATCTTCGTATTTTTTGATGCCTCTGATATCGCACTTCCAGCCGGGCAGTACCTTCAGTACCGGTTTTGCCTTCTCCAGCAGGGATGTGGCAGGGAAATCTCTTACAACTTTGCCGTCGATTTCGTAACCGACACACACAGGGATTTCATCCAGATATCCCAGTACATCGAGAACAGTCAGAACAGCTTCCGTTGTCCCCTGTACACGGCATCCGTAACGGCTTGCCACGCAGTCAAACCAGCCCATTCTTCTGGGACGTCCTGTGGTTGCACCGAATTCACCGCCGTCACCGCCGCGGCGTCTCAGTTCATCTGCTTCATCGCCGAAAATCTCGCTGACAAAAGCGCCGCCGCCTACTGCGGACGAGTATGCTTTTACAACGGTTGTGATATTGGTGATCTCATAAGGAGGAATACCTGCTCCCAGTGCGCCGTAAGCTGCCAGTGTATGTGAAGAAGTTACCATGGGATAGATACCGAAATCGGGATCCTTCAGAGAACCCAGCTGACCTTCCAGCAGGATGTTCTTGCCCTCCTTCAGTGCTTCATGTAAATATAAGGATACGTCACATACGTAAGGAGCTACCATGTCACGGTACTGATGCAGTGTATCCATCAGTTCTTCCGGTACCAGCGGAGGCTGATGATACAGATTCTCCAGCATGCAGTTCTTCAGGACACAGATCTTCTCTACGCGCTCTTTCAGAATCTCATCGTCAAATAATTCGTTGACCTGAATACCGATCTTGGCATATTTGTCAGAATAGAACGGAGCGATGCCTGACTTTGTGGAACCAAATGATTTTCCTGCAAGACGTGCTTCCTCGCATGTATCAAAAAGAACATGGTAAGGCATCAGAATCTGGGCACGGTCGGATACCAGAATCTTCGGCTGCGGTACTCCTTTGCTGACAATTTCATTGATTTCTTCAAAAAGTTTGGGAATATTCAGCGCTACCCCATTGCCGATAATACAGGTTGTATTGGGATTAAACGCCCCTGAAGGAAGCAGATGCAGTGCAAATTTACCGTAATCATTGATGATTGTGTGACCTGCATTGCTGCCGCCCTGGAAACGGATTACAATATCGGCCTCCTGAGCCAGCATATCCGTAATCTTGCCTTTTCCTTCATCGCCCCAGTTAGCGCCTACTATAGCTCTTACCATATGATTATTACCTCCAAATCTGGCAGTAACATATCCTGCCAATATGAATTCCATACTTTGCCATGCCGTACCCGGAAAATAAGGACAGCAAAACAATTACAGTATATCCTATTCTTTCCGTAAAATCAATCATTTTGGCGCATTTGGACATAACATTTTATTCATGTATCGCTTTACATCAGTAAACCAAACTGTGCAGGCAGATACCGGGCACAGATATCTGCGGCAGCCTTTTTACATCCGGCCAGAGATCATGACAGCAGTGTCCGTCACCGATACAAATGACACGCCACAGTATGTCCGGGGGATATTTCCTTCATCACCGGCTCCTCCACCAAACAGATATCCATTCGTCTGGAACACCGGCTGCAGAAACGGCAGCCTGCAGGCGGGTTCACCGGACTGGGAACATCTCCCTCCAGCACGATTCCTTTCCGTTTTTCCGCAAGATCAGGATCGGCAATCGGCACAGCAGCCAGAAGCGCCTCCGTATAAGGATGAAGAGGATTGTCATACAGCTCATCACAATCAGTCATCTCCACCATTTTTCCCAGATACATGACACCGATCCGGTCGGAAATGTGTTTGACAACCGACAGATCATGGGCGATAAAAAGCATGGTCAGATGTTTTTCCTGCTGCAGTTTCATGAGCAGATTGACAATCTGCGCCTGCAGCGACACATCAAGAGCAGAAACCGGCTCATCGCAGAACAAAAATTCCGGATTCACGGAAAGTGCTCTGGCAATACCGATCCGCTGCCGCTGTCCGCCGGAAAACTCATGAACATTCCGTCCCGCATGCTCCGCATTCAGACCGACCATATTAAGAAGCTCATAAACCATTTCCTGTTCCTGCTCCTTATCTGATGCCAGTTTATGAATCCGGATTCCTTCGGCCACGATCTGATAAACCTTCTGGTGGGAATCCAGCGATGCATAGGGATCCTGAAAAATCATCTGTACCTTTCCTGTGAAATCAAATCGTTCTTTCTTTGTCATTCTGTGAACATCTTTCCCCTGAAAAAAGACTTCTCCTCCCGTTTTCGGCAGCATACCGATGGCTGTTTTACCGCAGGTCGTTTTGCCGCAGCCTGACTCGCCCACGATTCCCAGGGTTTCCCCCCGGTAAACGGTAAACGATACATCATCAACCGCTTTCAGAAAGCGTCTGCGTCCGGCGGGATAATATTTTCTCAGATTTCTGACTTCCAGATCCACTTCTCTTTTTTCCATCTCAAATTTCTCCATACTCAAACCTTTTCTCCCGCCCGTTTATCCATGAGCCAGCAGGCTGCTTCATGGAATTCTCCTGCTTTGCAGTTTCCGCCGTTTTCATGCTTTTCTGCCGGCTTCATCACCGGCATATACTGTGCACAGATATTCATAGCATAAGGACACCGGTCACAGAATGCACAGCCGTCCGGCGGATTGGTCATATCCGGTATATTTCCTTCTATCGTCCGCAGTTTCTGTTTTCCCCGTTCATCCAGTCTTGGAACCGAGCTGAGCAGCGCCTGAGTATACGGATGCACCGGATGATAGAAAATCTCCCTGCAGGCACCTTTTTCCACAATCTTTCCTGCATACATGACCACAATTTCGTCTGCCAGATCCGCTACGATTCCAAGGTCATGAGTAATCAGCAGAATCGCCATGCCCAGCTTTTTCTGCAGATTTTTCATCAGACGCAGAATCTGATTCTGAATCGTTACATCCAGTGACGTGGTAGGCTCGTCTGCAATCAGCAGCTTCGGATTGGTAATCAGTGCCATGGCAATCATCACTCTCTGACGCATGCCTCCCGACAGCTCATGAGGATATTTGTTCAGACAGGCTTCTGCATCGGGAATTTCAGTCATTTTCAGCACATCGATTGCCATCTGCCTTTTTTCCCCGGCGGACAGTCCCGTCTCATGATTATCCAGATTTTCGATAATCTGTTTTCCGATTTTCATGGTAGGATTCAGAGAAACAAGCGCATCCTGAAAAATCATGGAGCACTGTTTTCCCCGAAAACGATTCCACTCCTTTTCGGAAAATCCGGCAATGTCCGTTCCTTCAAATATGATTTCACTGCCTTTCCTGATTTTTCCCGGTTTTTTAACCAGACCCATAATACTTTTTGCAGTAACGGATTTGCCGCAGCCCGATTCTCCAACAAGAGCCACTGTCCGGCACGGCCTAACATCAAAGGATACATCCCTCACCGCCTGAACCTCTCCGCTCAGTGTAAAATAGGAAACCGTCAGATGTTTTATTTCCAGTAAATGATTCATTTTTTCCTCCTGTCTGCAGTCTACTTCACAATTTTAGGTTCCAGCGCATTTCGCAGCACATCGCCCAGAAGATTGAAACTCAGCACCGTAATCAGGATCATCAGCCCCGGAAATACCGCCAGCAGCGGATGATCGAGAATATGAGACTGCGCTCCCTGCAGCATACTTCCCCAGGAAGCCAGCGGAATCTGCACACCCAGTCCCAGATAGCTCAGTGACGATTCCATCAGGATTGCATTCGCCACACTGAGACTGGCCGCTACGATTACCGGACCCAGAACGTTTGGAATGATATGTTTCACCGCAATGAGCAGACTGGATGCACCAAGATTTTTCGTTGCCACCACAAAATCCCTTTCCTTCAGAGACATGGTTTCCGCCCGGGTTATTCTGGCAACGGATGCCCAGGAAAACAGACTCAGCACCGCCACCAGTGTAAACAGGCCCGGCTGCAGAAATGTATTCAGAATCACCATCAGCAGCATGCTGGGCAGAGCAAGGAATATATCGGTAAACCGCATCAGCAGAGCATCCAATCGTCCTCCCATATACCCGGAAAAAACGCCGATGGACGTGCCGAGAGTAATCGTCACCAGCATGGACAAAAACCCAACTGTCAGAGAAACCCGGCCTCCGTAAAGTACCCGTGTAAAATAATCCCGGCCGAATTCATCGGTTCCGAACCAGTGTGCCCGGGATATTCCCTGCAATTTCTGACTGGAATCCAGCGCGTAGGGGTCATAGGGACTCAGCGGTGCAAACAAAGCACCGATTATGATAATCAGCAGCAGAATCAGACTCACCAGCGCCACTTTATTGGAAATCAGTTCTATGCTGATGTCCTTCCAGACACTGTGTGAAACCGCAGGCGGCATTTCTTTTTTTCGCCTCTCCAGAGGACGGAAGGATTCTTCCGTAATCGTAATTACTGTTTCATGTTCCACTTTCCGTACCTCCTCTCTTGATTCTCGGATCTGCTATGGCATACAGAATGTCCGCAATAAAATTGCCGATGACCAGAATCAGGCCAGACATCATCACATAGGCCATAATAATGGGATAATCCCGTTTGCCGATAGCTTCCATGGCAAAAGATCCGATGCCCGGCCAGCCAAATACACTTTCAATAATAAAGGAACCGCATACCAGTGATGCCAGATTCATTCCCACCAGAGTGATAATGGGCAGCAGCGTATTTTTCAGCACATGATTTCTGAGGATTTTCCCTTTGGAGGTTCCTTTTGCCTCGGCAGTCAGTACATATTCCTCGCTGAGCTGGCCGATGGTATTGGCGCGGATATAACGGATGTAAACCGCCAGATTGCCCATGCTCAGTGTAATGCAGGGCATGATCATATGCTTCACCGTATCCAGTACCGAATTGTCACCCACCGTATGCATGCCGGAAGAAGGCAGGATATGGAAAATTCCGGAAAAGAGAATAATCAGCAGCATGCCGAACCAGAAAGAAGGAATGGACATGCCCATGTATGTAACAGAACTGATCAGGTTATCGATCCATGTATTTTTATGGTAACCGGACCACAGGCCCAGCGGAATGGCCAGAATCAGCGACAGCAGGAATGAACATCCCATAAGAAGTATGGTGGACGGAAGTCTTTTTGCAATCTGAGGCAGCACCGATGCCTTGTTGGCTAAAGATACTCCCAGATCTCCGTGAACCGCACGGCCTGCCCAGGCAATATACTGCTCCAGCATGCTTTTATCCAGTCCCAGCTCCGCCATGACGTTGGCTTTCTGTTCCTCTGTCATATCCTGCGAAATATACATCATGGAGATATCACCCGGCGCAAAGTAGATGATTGCAAACGAGAAAAATGATATCAGTATCATAACGATCATAAGCTGTATCGTTTTTTTACAAAAATATTTCCACATATCAGGTCAGATCCTTTCAGACTTGAATATGGCCTGTCCCAAACAGGAACAGGCCACACACTTTATAAAAATCAGTGACTGACCTCTGCTATTTCAGTCACTGATTTCTGAGCTTTGTACATATCATTCAACGTTAATGGAAAGATAATCAATAAATTCAGGAATAATCGCAGAAGAATCCAGACCGGTTACGTTCTTCTGGGATACCATGATGTAATTCGTATAGGTCAGAGGATACTCCCAGTATTCTGCAAGTGCTTTGTCCTGAATCTGGTTCCAGAGTTCCCGTCTGGAGGCTTCATCAGCCGTACTGTTTGCCTCGGTTGCCAGCTGTACGATTTCATCACTATAACCGGTATCGCACATACGGCTGGTCAGATATCCAAATGCCTGTCCTGCATGAGTGCCGCGTTCGGAATCCCATCCGTTCGTACCCAAATCCCATGTGGGTGCTTCTTCGTCATCGGCGGATGTGAAGAAACGGCTGAAAAATGTGCTGGAGTCAAGACCTTCAATGCTCAGATTTACACCGATCTGAGACAGCTGCTGCTGAATAACGGTTGCAACGGCTTCCATATTCGGGCGGTCTGCATTGTAGACATAAGTCAGAGTCTGACCGGTCAGGCCGGAAGAATCCGCCAGTTTCTTTGCTTCTTCCAGATTATAGGAATAACCTGCACAATCTTTATTATACAGAGACTGATCCGGTGTCAGCAGACTGTTGGCGGGAGTTGCCAGTTCATCGGAACCATAGGCAAAATCGATGATTTCCTCATCATTCATTGCAAGGAAAATAGCTTTTCTTGCATCATCTGACAGAGTTGACATCACTTTTCCATTGGGATTCAGCTGCAGATAATTCAGACGTGCTTCCGATACCGTGTAGATATTGTATTTGTCAGATGCTGCTTTGTATTTCTCCAGATCCTCTGCAGTGGAAATACGCATATAATCAATTTCTCCGTTTTCAAATGCCACCTGTCTTGTGCTTCCTGCACCAATGGTTTTCATTACTATTTTCGAAACAGAAGGTGTTCCTCTGTAATAATCATCTTTGGCAGTAAAGACAAGGCTATCTTCGTTGATCTCGGATACAGTATAGGCACCATCTGTCACCATATCGGTTTTGTTGAAATAACCACTGTCTGCCACTTTTGACGGATCGTTGTCAAATGCATGAGAAGGCAGCGGATACAGGCGCGCCAGTGTCATGGAGTATGTACAATATACCTTCGGAAGCACAATTTCCAGTGTTTTGTCATCTTTTTTATTGAATGTGATCATTTCTCCGTTCAGAGAGTTGTAGGAAGTAACACCTCCGTAATTCAGACCTGTATAATCCATTGTAAAAAGAATATCATCCACTGTAACCGGTTCTCCATCGCTCCAGCTGGCTTTGTCATTAATATGAAGTGTATAGGTCAGACCGTCTTCTGAAATATCAAGGCTGTCCGCAAGATAATACTCAAACCCGTCCTTTGTCTCTGCAAACAGGGGCTCGTAGATTGGTCTGATTGCCATAACCACATCATCGCTGGCAGAACTGGGTTGGAGTGAAGAAGGCATATAATTGATTGCCATGGTAAATACGCTCTCCCCGCCGCTTTCTTCCTGTGTTCCCTGAGCTGCCGAAGTTTCTCCTGCTGCCGTCTCACCTGCAGCGGTGGTGTCATTTGCCTTATTGCCGGAATTACCGCATCCGGCAAACAGTGTGGCTGTCAGCATGGAAGCCAGCATCAGGCTTACAAGTCTTTTTTTCATGTCGTTTTTCTCCTTTTTTTAATTATGTACACAGCATTTGATTAATTCAGCATTTCGATCAGTGCTGCAATACGTGTATTAATCTGTCCCACATCTGCGGTGGAATAGTCGGTTTCAATCTTCATATAAGGGAGCCCATAATTATCCCTGACAAATTTTTCGATTCTGCTGCTTTCTACGGAATAGGGATGGCAGGACTGCAGAACGATTTCCACAACCGCGTCCGGTTTATATTCCTCGATCAGTCTTCCCATCAGACTCAGACGGCGGGGATTGGGTGACATGCAGGCGCACCCGATATTCAGATAACGGCGGGCAAGTGCATCGTACACATCGGGATTGCTCTCATCCACATTTTCATCACAGGATTTGGAACCGCCGCAGTTTTCATAGGCAACAACAACTGCGCCGTTGTCCTCAATTGCCCGGACAACCTTCATGGCACCACCCGAGGAAGGTGAGCCGGTAATCAGGATACGCGGCATCTTCTCCAGATGCTTTCCTTCCGCATACTCTTTTTTGATCTTATCGATCAGAGCATAAATTTCTTTCACCACCTGTCCCTTATCAAAACGGAAAGTGGAACCGTACAAAACACTGTACAACTGTTCACCCTTCATGGGGACCGGATCCATCCGCATCAGCTCATACAGACTCTTCAGTGCCAGACGTTCTTCATTTCTCTGATGAATCGCCTCACGGATCTGTTCCTCCGTAATGACCACATCAAACTGTTTCTCCAGAACCTCTTTAAAACAAATGATCTCATCCCGGTACATCTTATAACCGTTTTCACTCTGGCGGTTGGGCAGTTCCATCACATGAACCGGTTTGAATTCTCCAAGATGCTCGTACATCTTTTTCTTGCCATCACAGGTTGTCTCACCCACAACCAGATCGGAAAAATAGAAAAACGGACATTTGTCTGTTTTTGCAAAACCGTAACTGGATTTGATCAGCGGACAGAGATTTTTAGGCAGATCCTTCTCCGCATCAGCAACCGTCTCATCGGAGGTGGAGCAGAGGCCAACAACACAGGCACCCATAGCCATGGCAATCTCCTGAGGAAAATATGTACAGAATACACCAATCACCGGCGTTCCCTGATCTTTGATCTCCTTTATCCGCAGGAATGATTTTTTTCTCTGTTCATTGAATTCTTCAAACACCAGAGGCAGATCTTTTTTTAATTCCATAAATACCACTCTTTCCCTTTTGTCAATTTTATAGTAATTATAAACATTTTTTGCATTAAATATATCGTATTTTATTGTCAATAATAACATTTCTATACCGTAAAGTCTAATTGTTTTTTGATGAGTTTTTATCGTATTTATAGATTTTATTTATAAATCCTCCCGCTATGCAGTTCCTTTTACAGGCATTATGCTTATCGGACTGCTGGCGGCTGCTTTTCTCAGCCTGAACGGTCTGATCAGCATTTAATAAAAAGAAATTTCCCGTTTCCTGCATAAACAGGGCAAATATGGATATACTCTTAACATACACCCGAGAAAAGAAATACTTATTAAAATGAGGTATATTTCAGTTTTTAAATTACATGCAAATACATTTGTTTTATATAAATAAACACTTTTTTAGATAAGTTAATTTACGTTTTCCATGATATTACATTTCATTTTGCCGCCGAGCGGTGGCAAATCGGTGGCAAAAACCGTGGACCATTTGTGGACAAAGGCAGGGAGAATACCCTGCCTTTTACTGCTTCTTCAGATATCCAGAGTGCATCCAGCCGGTCTTTCCGTCTGCCTTAACCTGCAGCCATTTTACAGTCTTTACGGTCTGGGATTTACCGGTACCAACTACCACACTTCCGTTGGGGACATACCTGATCAGATCGGAAGTTGTACAGGCAGCTTTCCGGAGTGCCAAGCGGGCGCCGTTGGTAGTAACCCTATATTTGGTTGCCGCAGGTGTCGCAGACGTGCTGGAGGATTCTGCAGGTTTTTCCACAGTGGCTTTCGAAGCATAATCCGGGATACCATATCCCCGGATATACCTCGCATTTACAGTTACTGTTCTGTAAGCTACCTTACCAGCTTTATTTCCTTCAATTACCGTGATTTTATTGCCGTTTACTGCAGCTACATATCCAATGTGATCTGGCCAGCCGGTACAGTCGCCTTTTCCAGAATCATCCCAGTCGTAGAATACCACGTCCCCTACTTTGGGTACATAGGCGTCATTCTCCTTCCAGCGTCCCATCTTTTTAAACATTTCTACCATCTTTCCGCAGCTGCACTCCCTGGGGATGATGTCGGTCAGGCCAGCCTTAATGGCTGCAGCGCTGATCGTGGTTGCGCAGTAATTGTCGGTATAAGATACTTTATAGCCTCTGGGAAGCGGTTTGAAACTGTTATATGTATCAATGATTACCTTGTGGCTCCGATCGGCCCGGTTTAATCCAATCCAACCTTTTACCACATTCACCGGTTTCAGTCTTAATTCATTCTCAGTCATCATGATCATCCTCCTCCATCTTTTCGTTCAAAAGTTTCTCTGTTACCGCCAGCCCCCTAACCAGGATTGCCGGCACATTATATCCGCATTCCAGCAGGTTCTCCAGGATACTCCGGACTTCGTTTACCAGTAAGCAGGCCAGGGTAAACCAGCCGATCAGAGCGAGGAACGACAGATCAATATGTAAAAGGTCCTGCCCCATCTGGGTGAATACTCCTGAAATTAAAAAGGCCACTGAGATAATTACCCAGTAGCCTAATTTTTTAATAATTCCTTTCAGGCCTACCTTGCTGGATTCCGTTTTC
>JALFLM010000080.1 GCA_022774705.1 Lachnospiraceae bacterium
GAAGAAGACTGGAAAAGGAGATACCAGTAATCCTTGCTGTTCTGAAAGTATTATACGATAACGAGATGTTAGATGCAATTGATGAACTTGCCAAATAATGAGAGACAAAGGCCCCTCTCTCCGTTCATGCGTTTATTCTGTGGCTGAAAGGGATAGATATGGTAGGAATAAATTTTCTGTGCTATACTGGATTCAAACATGTTTAGCGAGTATTCGTTATTTGAAATATAGATTTGGAATTATTTGAATAGAAAAGGATAAAGGCTTGAGTAATGAGTAAGATAGCGATTGTATTTCCGGGAATAGGTTATCACACAGATAAACCCCTCCTGTACTACGGAAGGAAGCTGGCGGCGGAACTGGGATATCGTGTCATTGAGGTTTCCTATTCCGGATTTGAAAGCGGGATCAAGGGTGATCCCGAAAAGATGAGAAGAGCATTTGAACATGCGCTGGATCAGAGCGTAAAAATTCTGTCAGAGTATTCATTTTCTCTTACAGATGATCTGCTGATCATCTCAAAAAGTGTAGGAACCGTAGTTGCCGGTGCATGGCAGAAAAAGGAAGGGCTTCATGCCAGAAACATTTATTTTACTCCGGTGGAAGCAGCATTTGAGTTTATCAATGCGGACAGTGGAATTGTATTTCATGGTACCGCTGATCCCTGGGTGGAGACCGAGATTGTGTTGGAAAACTGCAATCGCCTGCATTTACCGCTGTTTCTGACTAAGGATGCCAATCACTCCATGGAAAAGGAATCGTGCCTCATTGATCTTTGTAATATGCAGAGTATCATGCGGCATTGTCACTCCTATCTTTTGGGGATGGATATGTGGGCATATGCAGACAATGAGAATACGATGAAGGTTGTTGTGAAAGATCCGGATACGGTAATCTGTGAACAATGGGAAATTATAAAACAGAATCTGACCAGATTAAGTCAGGAACCTTACATTGATGACCAGATAGAGATTGATGAGGTCTGGCGTGTGTCGGAAGAAGCCTGCGAATACTTGAAGGAAAATGATATTTCATCAGAATTAAAGATGCGTCTGATCCGTACCCTGGTTGAAAATCTGTTCTTTGATGAATATGGCTGCTATGATGCGACGTGGAACCTTGCCAATGCCTTGTGTAAGAACAGGGAGGATTACCTGAATTTCGCTGACTGCCTTTGGAAAAACAGCAGATTTTTCCGGAAGGATGCAGCGGAAATCTACCTTAGACACGGAAGAGAAGACAGATATATTGAATATCTGATGGAGTCGCTGGCGAAGGATACGGAGGCCTATGAGAAGGCAATTCAGTATTTCCAGGCCACAGGAAAGCGCGAAATGGCGGTAAAAGCGGCAAAAATCGGACTTGAAAAATGCAAGTACGATCAGACGGTAATCTACTGCACTTTAGTGGAAGATGCTCTTATGCGGGATGATCAGAAACGAGTACAGGAGCTTCGAGCCTCAGCACGCAGAAAAAGAAGGGTGAATCGGATTAAGGTTGAAGAAATCATTGAACACTATTCGAAAAAAGCAGAGGCTGAATAATAATGGAATTGATGTATTCGGAGAAAGTGAACTGGATCAGCTGATTGAGATATTGTAGGATGATTATTTATGAGAAGCTGAGAATGGAAATTGCCCGGATATTCCAACAACATGGTGTTTTTGATTTTATAACAAAATGCTATGATATTCTTCATCTGAGCAGCTATCAGTGTGCGTTGAGTGATGTGGAAGAAATGTTGCGAAACCGCGGGGTGAGCATATGTTGAAACTTACAGACGGGATGCTTTTATATCATGGCAGTTTTGTAGAAATATCGAAGGTTGAACTTGAAGAATGTAAGCAAGGTAAAGATTTCGGCCGTGGTTTCTATGTCACCAGTTCTTATGAACAGGCAAGAGGCATAACCGACCGAAGAAGAACAAAAAACACAAGTAATGGAGACAAAGAATCATGGAGAATGAAAAGGTATTTGCCATGTCCTTTTCCAAAGTATATGGCATTCTGATAGCAAAAGCTGAGCGTAAAGGACGCACCAGGGCAGAGGTTGAAGAAGTCACCTTCTGGCTTACCGGGTACACCGCGCAGCAGATCGATGAGCTCATGGATAGTGAAATTTCCTATGGCGATTTCTTCCGACAGGCTCCGGCAATGAACCCAAACCGGGAGAAGATTACCGGCGTTGTATGTGGTGTTCGAGTCGAAAATGTTGAGGATTCGCTGATGCGTGATATTCGGTATCTCGACAAGCTGGTGGATGAACTTGCCAGAGGCAAGGCAATGGAGAAAATATTGAGGGAATAATGCAGCGACTGCTTCGGATGATTTGCCGGGGAGAGTGTGAAATGATTATACAGAATGTCAGAGTATTTGATGCGGAAAAAGGTTTTTTATGTAAAGAACTTTATCTTGCCGGAGAGAAAATTACAGAGAACCGCAAGGAAGCGGAGAAAGACGGAATGATTCTGAATGCAGAAGGACTGATGGCGATTCCGGCACTTGTGGACATTCACTTTCATGGGTGCAATGGAGTGGATTTCAGCGACGGGACAGAGAAGTCCCTTGCCAGGGTGGCATCGTATGAGCTGGAAAATGGGATCGGTGCCATCTGCCCGGCAACTATGACCTGGGATGAGGAGCGGTTGGGACTGATTGCAGACACAGCATGTGCTCATCATAACGGACAGGGGGCTGATCTGGTGGGAATCAATATGGAAGGTCCTTTTATCAGCAGGAAAAAAAAGGGGGCACAGAATGAAGCATATATCTGCAGACCGGATGCCCCGATGTTTCACAGGCTGCAGAAAAGGTCGGGAGGCCTGATCCGACTGTGTGCTCTGGCACCTGAAGAACCCGGTGCCCTGGAATTTATTAAAGCGGTAAAAGATGAGACAGCAGTATCGGTTGCGCATACCTGTGCTGATTATGAGACAGCCTGCATGGCATTTCAGGCGGGTGCGTCTCATGCAACACATCTGTTCAATGCCATGCCGGGGCTGAACCACAGGGAGCCGGGGCCTATCGCAGCAGCGTGGGAGTATGGTGCAACAGTAGAACTGATCACGGATGGAATTCACATTCATCCGGCCATGGTCCGTCTTGCATTTTCTTTGTTTGGTGATGACCGGGTAATACTGATCAGTGACAGTATGATGGCGACCGGGCTTCCTGACGGGGATTATGAACTGGGGGGACAGTCTGTAACAGTTAGAGGCTCAAAAGCAGTTCTGACTTATGAACCACAGACTATAGCCGGAAGTGTGACAAATCTTATGAATTGTATGAGGACGGCAGTACTTTCCATGGGGATTCCTCTGGAAAGTGCTGTAAAAGCTGCTGCATATAATCCGGCAAAAGTAATCGGAGCTTCAGACCTCTGGGGAAGTCTGAAGCCGGGATGTTATGGAAATATTCTGCTGGTGAATGACCGGCTGGAAATTGTACATCAGCTTCAAAGAGGCAATACAGTAAAAAGAGAAAATTAAACTTCATACATTTCTTAATTTTCGTTTAATTTACTTGTTATTTTCTTTTTTCAGCATTATAATAGTACAGCTGTTTTGTACCATGATGGTCAAAAACAGTACTGTAAATTACTTTTAGAAAACTGAAAACGAAAACGATTCAGCAGACATTCATAATTTCTTTTGGAAATCGGGTTCTGCTGAATCAATTTAAACAAGATAAATACCATGAAATCATTAAAACGAAATCATTTTTCTGCATGGCAGATTCTGTCAGCTGCCCTTCCCTTTCTGGCTATGGACTGGATTGTGCGGCTGAGCAGTAAACCAATCATTATCGAGGTAGGAAATTCCTCCTCTGTTTTTTCGCCGGTTTATTCCCCGGCCCCCAATCTGTTTACCCTGCTCTGGATTGCTTTTTTCCTGGGCATTACATTTTCAGCCAGAGGAAACGGCCGCAGAATCCTCTACGGTTTTTTCTTTGGTTTATCCTATATTGCGTTTGCTGCCAATCTGATCTACTATCGACTGACCGGATTTTACTTCAGCTTTTCTCTGCTGAAAATGGCAGATGAAGGCAGTTCCTATGTCATGGATGTCATCACAGGAACTCCGATTTATCTGTACGCAATCATGGCCGCGGTCCTGATCTGGGGAATTGCAGTGGTGGTTTCCATGAAAACAGAGTCCTTATCTCTTCCCCTGCTTTGCAGCAAATGCTTCCTGTCGTCTATCTTCTTATCTCGCGGAAAATGGATTCTTTCCTCCTTTTTCCTGTTTCTGCTGCTGCATACCCTCATCCCTTTTTCTCTGGGAAAAGCCAGCGATGGACTGGAATGGAAAAGCTTCAAAAACGGCCGCAATGTATACAACAGCTTCAATGATGTAAATAAAAGCATGATGGTTTCCGGTCTGTATGAATTTGAAATCCGCAACTTTTATATGACCTTTTTGAAACCATCTGAAAAAATGTCAGAGCAGGAAGCTTCCTTTCTGGAAGAGGCCTATGCTGACCGGACTCCGGCTGCCTCCAATTCCCATACCGGTCTGTTTCAGGGGAAAAATGTAATTTTTCTGCAAATGGAGGGGCTCGATACCTGGATGCTGAATGAAACGGATACGCCAAATCTCTGGAACTTAAAAGAACATTCCATTGATTTTACGGATCATTACTCCATCTACACCGGCGGAGGCTCCACGTTCAACTCTGAATTTGCAGTCAACACCGGATTTACCACACCGATTACATACGAACAGAACGTTTATATGCTCAATGACAACCTGTTTCCCCATTCTCTGCCCAAAAAATTCAAAGAGCAGGGATATGCAGTCAATGCCTTCCATATGAACAGCGGGGAATTTTACAACCGGGGAATCAATTACCGGAACTGGGGGTATGACAACTATTTCAGCCTCGTTGACAGCGGCGATTACAGTGACCGTTCCTATGATCTGGACCGGGAACTGATTCTCAATCCCACTTTTTATCAGGAAATGTTCTGCCGGAAGGAACCGTTTGCCCACTATCTGATCACGTATACCCCCCACACACCCTTTGTCACCGACAAAGGAGTTGGGAAAATGCTGGCTGAGGAGAAATATGGACCTGATTCCATTCCGGATCTGTCAGAGGAAGAAGTGGCCCGGCTGGAGGCCGGAGAAACTGATTACATGGTTGGTCTGCTGATTCAGGCCCTGAAAGACAACAACCTGTATGACAACACCGTCATTGTTGCTTTCACTGACCACTATCTCTACACCCTGAATGACAAAACCGTTCTGGACCGGTACAAAAACACCGATGATAATCGGATCAACCAGACGCCGTTTTTTATCTGGAGCAGTGATCTGACACCGGAAAAAATCACCAGCACCACCATGCAGATGAACATTCTTCCCACTGTTCTGAATCTGTTTGGAATCCCTTATACTCCATCGGATTATCTGATGACGGATGCCCTGGCTCCGGATTACACCGGTCTGGCCTTTTTTGCAGATTCCTCCTGGTATGACGGAACAAATTATGTGGAAAATGAACTGCCGGAAACCATTCAGAAGCTGATTCAGAAAAACGATCTGACACTGAAATACAATTATTTTGCAGAAAACTGAAATAGATAGAAGGATCTCATCATGCTACATACATTACTTGACCAATTTGCCACATTTATGGGAAGCATCTATGCACCAAGCCTGATTGCGGCATCTGCAATTGCCACGTTTATGAAGGTGCTGAGTATTCATGACTGGCCTTACCGGATCATCGGGCTGTTTTTTACCCGGAAATTTCAGCCGGCAAAAAAACAGCACAAATACGCCATTCTGATTCCCGGCCGGAATGAAGAAGCTGTCATCGGAAACCTGATTCACAGTATTAAGCAGCAGGATTATCCCCAGGAACTGCTGACCATCTTTGTCTGTGCAGACAACTGCACGGACCGGACGGCAGAAATCGCCCGGAAGAACGGCGCCATCTGCTACGAGCATTTCAACGATCAGGAGCGTACCAAAGGATTTGCCTTAAAATACCTGTTTGAGCAGATTCAGAAAGATTATGGAATTACTGCATTTGAAGGCTATTTTATCTTCGATTCCGATAATCTGCTGAAAAAGGATTATATTTCCAGAATGAACGAATCCTTCGATGCCGGGGAAAAGATCATTACCTCTTACCGAAGCACAAAAAACCTGAACGAAGGCTGGATTGCTTCCCTGTATGCCATTCACTGGCTCCGTTCCATCCGCTTCCGCCACCGTCCCCGTTCCTTCCTGCATCTGGCAACCAACATTCAGGGAACCGGATTCCTGTTCAGCAATGAAATTGTACGGGATGGCTGGAAATACACTTCCCTGACAGAAGACCGTGCCCTGACAGCCGACTGCGTTGTACAGGGCTATGAAATCTCCTATAATAATGAGGCCATTTTCTACGATGAACAGCCCACCAGCCTCCGGGTTGCCCTCCGCCAGCGTCTTCGCTGGGCAAAGGGTCATCTGCAGGCATTTGCTGAAAGCGGTTGGGGATTATTCTGCAATATTTTCTGGGATAAAAACACCAGATGGAAAGAAGGCGACCATTGGTACAACTATCTGTGGCGTACTATCCGCCACCGTTTTATGGCATTTGACACCTTTGCTCAGCTGCTGCCCAAACAGATTGTCAATGTGTTCCGCTGGCTGATTTTCAGTGTGATTTTATTCTCTTTTAAAATCTACACCACCGGAGGCACATTCCATCCGCTGTCCAACAGCACGGATTTATCCAGGGCAGTCCGTTATTTCTTTGGCAGCATTACTGTGGATATTCCCGCCGGCTGGCAGGGCTTCTTCCTGTGCATGCTGATGGTCATCTGGCTGCGGATTTACTACCGGATCGGCAGCTACTTCGGCAATATCTGGGTGGCCGTATACATCATGATTGTGGAGCATAAACGACTGCAGAAAATTAATCTGAAACAGAAAATTCTCTACTGCTTCACCTGGCCGATATACGACATCATCGAACGCTACGTGAAGTATCTGGCTCTGTTTGTAAAAGTTGAATGGAAAACTATTCCCCATAACAGTACCGTCACCATTGATGATCTGGCGGAGTAGAGGAGAAGAAACTTCTCCGGGCCGGCGAGTCCTCCTGACTCTCCCTCAGCCCATCAGAACCACCCTTTCAAAAGGCAGTTTGAAAGGGTGGTATTATTTTTTTGAAAAAATTTCTCTCTTTCATTTAGTATTCTCTGCCAAAACCGTAGTATATAGGTGAAGACAGAAAGGAGGTGGCGCGATGATTGATGATGAAAAAATCATTGAGATGTTTTTCGAGCGTGATCAGCAGGCTATACAGGAGTTGGACATTAAATACGGAAAAATCTGTCACAATCTCTCGTACAACATTGTGAACAGCAAACAGGATGCGGAGGAATATTTCCCTCAAAATCTATTGGAGAAAGGAAGCAGCCAAACGAAGCGGACACTGCAAGATTGCCTTAGAGGAAATCGAGGGCTGTATCGCAGACCGGAAAACCGTGGAAGATGAAATCGAAGCCCGCGAGTTAGCCCGTATCATCGAGGAATTTTTGGACACGCTGACCGTAAAAGAGCGCGTGATCTTCATGCGCCGCTATGCGTACATTGATACCTATGCAGACATAGCAAAGCGCGTAGGTATATCTGAAAAAAATGTATCCGTCCGGCTTAGTGGCATCTTCCTGGAATGGTACAGCAAAAGTTATCCTTGATAAAAATGATAAAGTTGTAGACGATACTGTATGGCTCAATTTCTACCATGACTATTACGAAGATGGAAGCCCGAAGTGGGTTCTGATCACCAGCCCTCAGGATATGCTGCCCGCGGGCTTTAAGTACCACAACGGAAACGGAACACTCTGCCTGATCGGAGAGTTTGATGAAGAAACGGATACCTTTACGGAGCGTCACAATCAGTCCATCGATTACGGCATTGACTTCTATGCACCTCAGACGGTGGTGACACCGGATGGCCGCAGAGTCATGATCGGATGGATGCAGAACTGGGATACCTGCAACTCATCTACAGCGGAACGTTCCTGGTTCGGCCAGATGAGCCTTCCCCGGGAACTGTCTGTGAAAAACGGAAGACTGTATCAGAAACCGATCAGGGAGCTGGAAGCTCTTCGCAGCAGCAAAGTCGAACATCAGGATGTGACTTTCTCAGGCAATATTACACTGGATGGCGTGAAAGGCCGGAGAGTGGATATGGAGCTGGAAATCCGTCCCGGTGATGAAGAAAATGTTTATCGGAAATTTGCGGTCCGTTTTGCTCAGAATGATCAGTTCTATACCGTGCTCAGCTTCCATCCGGGAGACTCTGTCATGAAGATTGACAGGAAATTCTCCGGATCCAGAAGAGCCCTGATCCATCAGAGAAGAGCTCTGGTAAACAGCGAAAACGGAAAACTGAAGTTAAGGATCATTCTGGACCGGTTCAGCGTGGAAGTGTTCGTGAATGACGGCGAGCAGGTGATTACGGCCACACTGTATACGGATCAGGCGGCAGATGGCATCGCTTTCCTGGCAGACGGAAGTGTGAATATGGATGTTGTAAAGTATGACCTGTCCGGAGACGAAAGCAGATAGATGCAATATGTGCAATAATCAGGAGGGTACAAAGTATATGAAAAAATATGACATTTCCTTTGATCCCAATCTGCGTCCTCCTCTGTGGAATTCTCTGGATGATGCCAGAGAACAGGTACTGTATGGTCTTGGTCACTGCCAGATCCTGAAGATTTCAGACAATGAAATCCAGTGGATGACCGGTAAAGACGATTATACGGAAGGCGTTCAGTGGATCCTTGAAAGATATGAGATTCCCCTGATCCTGGTATCCATGGGAAAAGAAGGAAGCAGAGCTTACTACAAGGGAATGATCGTTGAAACGGCGCCGTTTTTACAGGAGAATACCATCGAAACAACCGGAGCCGGTGATACATTCTGCGCATGTGTACTCCATTATGTCTGTGAGCATGGCCTGTCAGACCTGACAGAAGACGATCTGAAGGAAATGCTGGTATTTGCCAATGCAGCAGCTTCTCTGATCACAACGCGGAAAGGGGCACTGAGAGTGATGCCAAAGCGGCAGGAAATTGAGCAGCTGGTGGAAACACGGGGATGACAGGATCCGAATAGAAAGAAGTTGTAATGTTTTACCGATTCCTGCAATTAAACCGGTTTGGGTTTAATTGCAGGAATCATTGCAGATATTCCCGATCATTTTCGAGTCTGCACTTTTAGCAGCTGTATTTCATGCAGAACAGTCATTACTACAAGAAAAATCAATAAATAAAATGGAAATAAAGCAGCGCTTATGTGATTTGCAATCAAGCCAAACAATGGCGGCATCAGGCACGTACCTACATACGCAAAAGCCATCTGCATTCCTATAATTGCCTGAGATTTATCTGCTCCGAAACGGACAGGCGTGGAATGAATGATACATGGATAAATCGGTGCGCAGCCGGCACCAACCATAATCAGGCCAATCAGGGACAACAGGGTATTTTCTGCCGGAATCATCAGGAAAATTACAGCACACAGAATAATCACCTGTCCCAGACGGATCATTCTGTCATCATCCAGCCTGATTGTAATAAAACCGCAAACACCACGACCAATCGTGATTCCGATGCAAAACATACTCGCGAATTTTGCGGCCTGTTCTGCAGGGACTCCCCTGACCAATGTCAGGAAGCTGCTGCCCCATAACATAGCTGTCTGCTCCAGTGCGCAATAACAGAAAAACATAATCAGAACGGACTTCGCACCTGGAATTGCCAGTGTTTCTTTAATCGTAAGCGGTCTGCTGTCGGCTTCAATCTTATCATCTTCACAGGAAGTTTTTTTCCATAAAGGCAGACTTGCGATTATTATGGCTGTCAGAATAACCTGCAAAATGCTCACTGCTCTGTAACCGCTGCTCCAGTTTTTTCCGCCGGTCAGCACATATCCCATGATGGCAGGACCAATCGTGGCGCCCAGCCCCCACATACAATGAAGCCAGCTCATATGGCGGCTTGCATAATGAATTGCAACATAATTATTGATAGACGCATCCACACTTCCGGCTCCAAGTCCATACGGTATCGCCCAAAGACATAACATCCAATACTCTGAACAGGTGGAAAATCCGAATAATGCGGCTGCTGTTATGCAGACACTGATTGCAGTAACTTTACCTGTGCCCAGTTTTTTCGTCAGTCTGTCACTTTGAAGGCTTGATATGATAGTTCCGAAAGCTATAATCATGGAAATGATACCTGCATAAGAGACAGGAACCTGAAACTGCCGGTACATGGTCGGCCATGCGGAACCCAGCATTGCATCCGGCAGACCGAGACTGATAAAAATGAGATAGATAATCAATAGAAGCAACGAACCCATGTTGCATTCCTCCTTATGTTTTTATATAATTATATCGTAATTATTTTGCTGTTAATATAAGATTTCAAGCGTATTCATATAATTATTTCGCCATTCTTAAACGATTATCTCAGGAAGATATACAGAAAGGGATTGTCATGATAACAGAAAACTGTGGAATAGAAACGGATGCGGATGGGAAAGAACTGGTTAGCCATGGTACGCCGGAATTTCCCATCGCTATTTATCAGGAAGTGTTTGAACTATGTGATGTTGGCTGGCATTGGCATGATGAATTTGAATTGGCATATGTATTGGAAGGAGAAGGAATATTTTCCTTTGGTGGTGAAAAGAGAATTCTGACTGCTGGCGATGGCTTTTTTGCCAATTCAGGTTCCCTGCATGGAGCCTGGAATACAAACACAAAACACTGTATAATCTGCTCACTGGTTTTTCACCCATATCTTGTGGCAGGAAGCCTGGACAGCATATTCTGGACTAAATACATAAAAGTGCTCGTAGATAATAAAGTATATAAAGGCTGTTTCCTGGAAATGGAAGAAAATGCCGAACTGGCAAATCTTATATTTACTGCATGGCAGGTATGCAGTGAAAAAATGGGTGGTTTTGAGTTTAAAGTACGAAACATCTTATCCGACATTCTGTATCAGCTGTATTCAGCTATGCCGCAGAGGAAATCCATTGTTTCAGAACAGGAGTTAAGAGACAGTGCACGGATTAAAGTTCTTTTGAATTTCATCCAGAAACATTACAGTGAGGGGATAAAAATATCAGAAGTCGCTGCTGCTGCATCTATAAGCGAGAGTGAATGCCTGCGCTGTTTCAAAAAAATGCTGGGCATATCTCCGGGCAAATATATCAGAAACTATCGTGTGCAAAAGGCGTATGAGTTATTAAAAAATACGGAACTGCCCATCGGTGAAATCGGAGATGTCTGCGGATTTACCGACGAAAGCTACTTCGTTAAAGTTTTTCGGGAAACAAACGGTGTTACACCCGGTCAAATTCGGGTTTTATCAAAAAAGAAGATACCACTGCTGCAGTGAGCGGCGTATTACATTTCACGAAAACCAGATACGTTCCATGAAGGCGGAGACCCGGTGAAAAAAACGAAAGGAAACCGGGTCTCCGCCGGGATTCTGTGGTACAGGATATACCTGTTCAGAATCCGGCAGTGTTTTCGAGGCTGGATCTTAATAGCAGCCGTTTTATACAGGAGAAAAGAATTATCCCTATTCCTGTACGCTGTTCCTGTACAGCTTCTGATAAGCATTGACCAGTGTCATCAGTGTTTCGGAATCTTTTCCGCCCACAGGAATTCCGTCCACGCTGTCGGCAACGCGGATCAGTGCTGTGGAGCTGGTGACAAGGACTTCATCAGCGTCCATCAGCTGCTCCAACGTAAATGCTGTTTCATTGACGGGGATGCTGTTTTCCTGAGCCAGTGCCAGCAGGTGCATTCTGGTGATGCCCGGAAGAATCGCCGGAGAGAGGGGCGCTGTCTGCAGGGTACCGTCTTTCAGAATGTGTATGTTGCTGTGGGAACATTCCGATACGATGCCATCTTTGTGGAATACTGCTTCCTCACAGCCGGCATTTTTTGCTTTCTGGGAAGCCAGAACATTGGGAATCAGGTTGATCGTCTTGATGTTGCAGTAGGAATATCTGGTTTCCGGCGTGGTGATCAGATTGATGTGCTTCAGTTCCGTGGGAGGGCTCATTGGCTTGATCATGACAAGCAGGTTGGCTTTTACGTCGGCTGAAGGGAATACGTGGGCGCGGGGCGCTGTTCCGCGGGAAATCTGCCAGTAGATCATGGCATTGCCCGGGGCATCCATCTTCTGCAGAAGCTCTTCCAATAATGAAGAAAGTTCTTCCTTTGTCATGTCAAAAGGTATTTTCATCTGCTTTGCGCTGCAGAAAAAGCGGTTTACATGGTCTGCAAGACGGAACGTATGGTAATTGTCGGCAATCGCCACATCGTAAATACCATCGCCGAAGTAGACTGCGCGGTCATTGGCGGGGATAGTCAGCTCCTCAATGGGAGCAACGGTACCATTGTAATAAGCTACAGTTTTCATAATATGGTTCCTCCTGAAAATCTATTTGTATTTCCGGCGCATGCCTGAATAAACGATTCAAACAGCGGCCGCATGGATGCGTCTCCAGTGGCAAACATGGTTTCAGGATGCCATTGAACACCCAGCCCGTAGGGGTAGTCTTTCAGCTGGATGGCTTCCACAACTCCGTCGGGTGAGTAGGCGATGGGCACGATATTGCGGCCGCAGTCCTTCACAGCCTGATGGTGATAACTGTTGACCATGATTTCGCTGCCGTAGAGCCGGGAAAGAATGGAATCCGGCAGGATGGATACATGATGAGAAATATCACCATCTTTTGTCTCCTGAAAATGTTTGAGATAGGTACCGGGAATCTCGGAAAGATCCTGGTACAGGGTGCCTCCGCAGGCGACGTTCAGAACCTGGTTGCCCCGGCAGATTCCGAGGACCGGCTTGCCGGTCTTCAGTACCTTCTGCAGAAAAGGAATCTGAAGCTGATCCAGAGAAGAATTGGTTAATCCCAGCTTCAGATGGGCATCTTCTCCATAAAAAGAAGGTGAAATATCAATACCTCCGCTGAAGAGGAAGCCGTCAAAAAGTCCGATCAGTTTCTGCTGCTCCTCGTCAGAGAGAATGGTTGGAATGATAACAGGGATTCCGCCGGCTTTGCTGACGGAAAGCACGTAGGTGTTGCCGGTGTGAGAGTGGCCGAAAGGCCCCTTTCCGGTATTCAGATGTGCCATAATCCCGATAACAGGTCTCATAGTGTTTCTCCTTTAGTTTCTCCTGATTGTACTTTTGCGCAGCCGCCCGGAGACCGGAAGTTTTCAGAAATGGCACCGGATGACTGCCCGCTTTTTATTATAGTCCCTCCATCTGAAATTTTCAATAGAGAAGTAAGCTGCGCAGCTGCCTGGGGGTGGGGTACTGTTCAGGGCTTCAGACCGGGAAATGTGGGTGTGAGGCAGAAGTCTGAACAGCAGCAATCTCATTCTTTTGAGCTTTTTGGTGTGAAAGCTGTTGACTGAATGTTGCAAAAATGTTATTATTATTAAGTGAGATTGCAGCAAAATAACAAAAAGTGGCAAAGAGGTCGTTATCAGAATTCAGTCTTGTGGTGCTGTGGTGTGATATGCCCCTTTTTTTTGTACTTTGCGCAATGAAAGCCGGTTCTGCACATGTTGGCAGTTGTACAGAGAAACGGCTTATTACATATGACAACTGCAAATTTATGCGAGGAGGAAACGTAATGAAAAAAAGATTCATGGCATTTTTGCTGGCGGCGGCTATGACTGCTGCGCTGGTTGGCTGCGGCGGCAACAGCGGCGATTCAGCAAAAAAAGAGGACACAACAGGTGGTGACGCAGCCAATACGGCGGCAGCTCAGGTGGAGGTTCCTGCGGGAGAATCCGTATCTCAGGATACCGATATCGTGGCAGCTGTCAACGTTGATTTCACGACTCTGGATCCCATGGATACCAGCGATACGCTGTCAGGTGATATTCAGCGTATGCTGATGGACGGATTATTCGGTTTTGACCAGGAGATGAATGTTATTCCCATGCTGGCTACCGGATATGAAGCCAATGACGATGCTACAGAATACACTTTTACACTGAGACAGGGCATCAAATTCTCTGACGGAACACCCTGGAATGCAGAAGCTGCAAAAGCCAACTTCGACAGATGGGGCGACAAGAATCTGGGCTTAAAGAGAACCACTCTGTTATGCAACATTCTGGATTCTGCTGAAGTTGTAGATGAATACACAATCAAAGTTAAACTGGCAACACCTTTCGGTGCATTTATCAATACACTGGCTCATCCCGCTTGTGTAGTAGTAAGCCCCAGCCTGATCGCACAGGGCAACGAAGCATGTGCAGCCAATGCTGTCGGTACCGGCCAGTACAGATTTGTTGAATGGGTTGCAGGCGAATACCTGAAAGTGGAACTGAACAAGGACTGGTGGGGATACGATGAAGCAATCTGTGACGGAACACCTCTGGCTGAATCCGACGCAGGTTTTAAAACCATTACATTCAAGCCTGTAACCGAATCCGCAACAAGAGTTGCCATGGTTCAGTCCGGCGATGCACAGATGATCTGGCCCGTACCTGCTGAGAATATTGATGCATTAAAGGGCGACAGCAACGTAGTTCTGGGTGCAGAAGAAGGTATTGTGGTACGTTATCTGATGATGAACAACCAGAAGGCACCGTTTAATAATGTCAAAGTTCGTCAGGCAATCAACTATGCAATCAACAAGGAAGCTTACGTACAGGTTGTTAAGAATGGTTATGCATCCGTTGCAAAATCTGTAATCGGTTCTTCCGTACAGTACTATAAAGCCAATGAACCTTACGCTTACGATATCGAAAAAGCAAAAGACCTGCTGACAGAAGCAGGATATCCCGACGGTTTCACAACAAAGGTATGGTATTCCAATACAACAGCTAACCAGAAACAGTGCGAATTCCTGAAACAGCAGCTGGAGCAGGTTGGTATTACAGTGGAACTGGAAGGCATGGAAAGCGCGATCCTGAACGAAAAGATCCAGGATACCGATGCAAAGGGTGCTGACGCAGAAGTTGATATGTACGTAATCGGCTGGTCACCTTCCACAGGTGATGCTGACTGGGGTATCCGTCCTCTGCTGGCAACCGAATCCGAACCGCCCATGAGCTACAATATCTGCTACTATGAGAATGAGAAAGTAGACAGCCTGCTTTACGAAGCTCTGGGAACAGCTGACAGCGATAAGAGAGCAGCTGCATATGAAGAAGTTCAGGATATCATCTGGGAGGAAACTCCTCTCGTATGTCTTGCATCCGATTACAACACATGGGCAAATGATAAGAATATTATTAACATCGGCAATACTCCCGATGGCGGTCTGTGGATCAGAAATGCGAGAATGGCTGCAAAATAATATTTAAATTAATCAATGAAAGGTGATGAACAAGTATGTTCAGATACATAGTGAAACGAATTATCGGAGTAATACCTACATTGATTCTTGTTGTAACCTTTGTATTTCTTTTTGTTCGAATGATACCTGGTGATCCGGCCCGTCTTGTGGCCGGTGAACAGGCGACACAGGAAGATGTTGAAATTATCAGAGAGGAGCTGGGACTCAATGAGTCCCTGCCCACTCAGTATGTTAATTACGTAAAAGGGTTATTCAAAGGTGATCTGGGTACCTCTCTCCGTACCAAACGGCCGGTTTTAACCGAGGTTTCCAACCGTTATGCCAATACGGTAAGGCTGACTCTGCTGAGTCTGGCCTGGAGTTCCGTAGTGGGCATTCTTCTTGGTGTATGGTCGGGAAGACATCGAAGCAGGTGGCAGGACTATACGGGCATGACGCTTGCGGTTTCGGGAATTTCCCTTCCTACTTTCTGGATCGGCTTTATGCTGATCATTGTATTTTCTGTTAATCTGAAATGGTTCCCCACAACGGGTGCGGATGGACTGGCCAATCTGGTGCTTCCCGCATTTACACTGGGAACCAGCGTGGCAGCGGTCGTTGCACGTTTTACCCGTTCTTCCATGATTGAGGTTCTTAAGGAAGATTATATCCGGACAGCAAGAGCGAAGGGTCTGAAGGAAAAAACAATTGTATGGGGACATGCATTCAGGAATTCCATGATCTCGGTTGTAACGGTTATCGGCCTGCAGTTTGGCTATTTGCTGGGCGGTTCCGTTGTTACAGAAAGCGTATTTGCTTTCCCGGGACTGGGCAGTCTGCTGATCGAATCGGTTAATTATCGTGATTATCCGGCGATTCAGTCTCTTATTTTAATTTTCTCGCTTCACTTTATTGTAATTAATCTGCTGGTAGATATTTTATATGCGGTATTGAACCCGGAGATTCAGTTAAGTTAGGAGGGAGAAAAGATGGAAAACGAAAAAATCAAAGCAGAAGCGGATGACATCAGGACTCCCTTTAAAGAGTTTATTCGTAAATTTAAAAAGCAGAAAACAGCGCTGGCGGCATTTGCATTTATTATTCTGCTTGTTGTCATAGCGTTTATCAGTTACAGTGTGGTTCCTTACGGAATCAATGAATATGACTATAATGCAATCATGCAGGCACCGAGTGCGCAGCATTGGTTCGGTACCGATGAATTCGGCCGGGATCTGTTTTCACGTATTCTCTGCGGTACGAGAATTTCCCTAAGCGTAGGCCTTCTGTCCGTTACCATCGGCGCCGTTCTCGGCACGATTCTGGGTCTTCTGGGCGGTTACTACGGAGGACTTCTCGATTCCATTATCATGAGAATCTGTGATGTGCTGTTTGCATTTCCCGGTATTATTCTGGCGATTGCCATTGTGGCTATCCTCGGCAGCGGCCTGTACAACGTAGTCATTGCGGTAGCCGTATTCTCAACGCCTACCTTTGCGCGTCTGGTACGAAGCACAACGCTGTCCTATAAAAACAGTGTGTTTGTTCAGGCGGCACGGAATCTGGGAGCCAGCGATGCCCGGATCCTGTTTCAGCATATTCTTCCTGCGGCGATTCCCAACATTATCGTGCAGTATACCATGTCCATCGGCAACTCGATTCTGACAGCTTCCAGTTTAAGTTTCCTGGGACTGGGCGCAAAGCCGCCCACACCGGAATGGGGACTGCTTCTGAGCAACGGACGAAATTATATGATGAGCAGCTGGCATATCACTTTATTCCCGGGTATTGCTATTTTCCTGACCGTTCTGGCCTTCAACCTGCTGGGTGACGGTTTAAGAGATGCGCTTGACCCGAAGTTATCTGATTAGAAGAGGTATAATATGAGAGATAATATATTGGAAATCAAAAATATGCATACCTACTTTTTTACAGATAATGGGACGGTAAAATCTGTAGATGGTGTGGATATTGAACTGGAAAGAGGTAAAACTCTGGGTATTGTAGGCGAATCCGGCAGCGGAAAGAGCGTAACGGCTCTTTCTCTGATGGGACTTCTCACAGGTACCACCGGCAAAGTTGTGGAAGGAGAGATTCTTCTGGACGGGCAGGATATTCTGAAGATGTCCGATGAGGAGAGAAGAAAGATGAGAGGTAAGGATATTGCCATGGTGTTCCAGGAACCCATGACCAGCCTGAATCCGGTTATGAAGGTCGGCACTCAGGTTATGGAGAATATCACCCTTCATCAGAATGTTTCCAAAGAGCAGGCAAAGCAGCTTACAATCGATATTCTGAAGAAAACCGGTCTTCCCCGTGTGGAGCGAATTGTGAATGAATATCCGTTTCAGCTGTCGGGCGGTCAGCGCCAGAGAGTTATGATTGCCATGGCTCTCGTATGCAATCCCAAGATTCTGATTGCGGATGAACCCACTACGGCGCTGGATGTTACGATTCAGGCACAGAT
>JALFLM010000109.1 GCA_022774705.1 Lachnospiraceae bacterium
TTCTTTATCTCATCATTACAGTCAAGACAACTGTCTCCAATTATTTTATAACTCATAAAAATCCTCCGAACATCATATAGTTTTTATTACTACTAATAATAGCATACAACAATATGTTTGAAAAGGGGGATATGCAAATTCTGCAGCTGTTCAAAACAGTTCATCTGTTGCGAAACTGCTACTGCTCCATCATCATCCCTGCGATGAAATCCGTGAGAGCCTTCTGGTCGGCTGTTGCCATCAGTTCTCTGGAGGAATGCATGGAGAGGATCGGCACACCCAGATCGAGAGTTCTGATGCAGAGCTGGGCACTGAGCATGGAGCCCAGGGTGCTTCCGCCCCGGATATCCGCCCGGTTGCAGAAGGATTTATGAGGAATGCCTGCTTTCCTGCATACACCTTCCGCCAGTGCAACTGCCCGCACATCAGTAGCATAACTCTGAGAGCTGTTCAGCTTAAAGGTCACACCATCGCCCGGAAATACCCGGTTTGTCAGATCATTTTTGTCAGGGCGGTTGGGATGAAGCGCATGGGAGACATCACAGGACAGCAGGATCCCGTTCATGGTGCTGTCTGCAAAATCTCCATGGCTGCCTCTTAGTGAAATCACTGTTTTCTCCAGAAGACGGGCAAGCAGCACAGAATCAGCGCCCTGTTTTGTATTGCTTCCCACCTCTTCATTGTCAAACAGCATAATCGCAGAAAAGGTATCGGCCTGCGAAGCGCGGATCAGAGCAGATACACATCCCTGCACGGAAGTCAGATTGTCCAGACGGGGCGAGGAAAGCATCTCCGTGTGTTCTCCGTAGAGAACCGGTTCGTCCAGATTGTAAAAACCCAGATCCCAGGATAAAACCGAATCCGGCTCCACCTGCAGTTCTTCTGCCAGAAGGCGGTGAAAATATCCGTCCTGTTTCCATTCCGGCGGAAGCACATCAAGAACCGGCAGCAGATCTTTCTGTGCGTTCAGCTCCAGCTTCGTATTGACTTCCCGGTTATAATGAATGGCAAGGCTGGGAATTACAGCCATGGGACGCCTGAAATCCATCAGACGTGTTTCGGGATGCATGGGATCTTCTCCTTTCAGGCATACAGCACCTGCAATCGACAGCGGACGATCCAGCCAGGAATAGAAAATCGGTCCTCCATACACTTCGATATTCAGTTTTTCATATCGCCCTTCCGTAAGCTCCGGACAGGGCTTGATCCGGGGACCCGGCCAGTCCGTGTGAGCCGCAGCCGCACGCACCGGCATGCCGGCTTCATAAGAGACTGGCACATGAAAGGCAAACAGTGAACTGCCGAACACTTCAGTATAGTAGCCTTTTCCCTTTTCCAGCGTCCAGGATTCTCCTGCTTCCAACCGGATAAATCCGGACTCCTCCAGCTGGCCTGCCGCTTGTTTCACTGTATGATAAGCAGATACTCCGCTTTTCAGGCAGCGGAGAAGTTTTTCCGTTTCATTATAATAGATTGCCATGATTTTCCCCTCCATAATAAGTTTTCGGATTGACATTTTCAATTGGTTTGATTAGAGTATTAATAACTGCATCAAATGCAGATATTGCCCGATAAAATATAGTATAATTATAACTGTTCAGATATTTTTTAACCGGAGGAACCGATGATCGCGTTAACACTGCCCGAACTGAAAACAGCCACCAGCTGTATTTTTACCAAAGAAACATTTGATTATTTCCTTGTTAAGGAAATTACCATCAGCACCAGCAATACCTTCCATGTGGACGGCAGACTGCACCCGGATTATTACACAGATGAAGAGAAGGAACTTCTGCGCGACCCGGTTTATTCCGACTGGAAGTCTCTTCGCCCTTTTTGCTATCAGCTGATCCGCGGGAAAAAACTTCCCCGCAGCTTCCGGCTGGTTTTCCAGCTTTCCGAATCCAATGTAGAAAGATTTGTAGACCAGTACCACATTCCCTGTCAGGTATCCGATATCGGAGGACTGTATCTGCATTTTCGATATGAAAACCAGATTCTGTCCGCTGTTTCCGGTACTTCACTCAATTTTTTCACACTTGACAAAACCATCGACACAGCCTGGGATGAGATGGTCAGGCGGATCCTGAAACTGGCGGGGATCCTTTTCACAGAAGCATGATATATACAGAGTATAATATACAAAAGCAGCCGGATAATGCTGAAAAAACGGCTTATACCAGCAATAAAAAGCGTATGACAGATCACGGATGACTGCCATACGCTTTTTCATATGCTGTTTGTAAAATCAGGGGTACTATTCAGCGTCTTTTGCTCTTGCTTCGATCTCACGTTTCTGAACGTCAGCGGGAGCCTGTTCATAACGTGCAAATTCATATCTGAAAGTACCGATACCACCGGTCATGGAACGCAGATCGGTATTGTATCCGAATAATTCAGATAAAGGAACTTCTGCTGTGATAATCTGCTGTCCGCCTGCAACATGATCCATACCGAGTACACGGCCTCTTCTCTTGTTCATATCACCCATAACATCGCCTGCAAAGCTGTTGGGAACGGTTACAGACAGGGTAACAATGGGCTCAAGGAGTACAGGAGATGCTTTCATAAAACCGTCTTTGAAAGCAAGGATCGTTGCTGTCTTGAAAGCCATTTCGGAAGAGTCAACGGGGTGGTATTTGCCATCGGTCAGCGTTGCCTTTACACCTACAACAG
>JALFLM010000125.1 GCA_022774705.1 Lachnospiraceae bacterium
CGCTCCGTCTGCAGCTGCAGGAGCAGGATCTGGATAGAAACCGGCAGATGCTGGAGGAACTGCAGCGGATCGAGCAGTATGTGGAGATGGTTTTGACGTATCTGCGCCTGGATTCGGATTCCACGGATTATGTGATCAGACAGTATGATCTTGATGATATCATCCGGCAGGCGCTGCGCAGGTTCGCGCCTCAGTTTATCCGCAGGAAATTGCAGCTGGTCTACGAACCGCTGTGCTGTCAGGTCATTACCGATGAAAAATGGCTTCTGTTTGTGGTGGAACAGGTGATTTCCAATGCGCTGAAATATACGAAAAAGGGCAGTATTTCCATTACCATGGAAGATCATGATACGCTGTGTATCCGTGATACGGGAATCGGTATCAGACCGGATGATCTGCCCCGCATCTTTGAAAAGGGTTTTACCGGCTGTAACGGCAGAAGCGATAAAAAAGCCAGCGGAATCGGCCTGTATCTCTGCCGCAGGATCTGTGACAGACTGGGACACGGAATCACGGCGGAATCGGACGGTGTCCACGGAACCACGGTAAAGATCAATCTGAGCCGGAAAAAACTGGAAGTGGAGTAGATATTGACAGGTTACATCCGCAACCTTTCAGAATTGTAAGATTGGAAGAGGAAATGAAAGCTGCAGCTATGGCAGATCATTTCCTTTTTTTGTAGAATGGAAACTGTTAAGAAAGGAAAATCAAACAGGAGGAATGAGTAATGTCAATTCTGGAAGTAAAAAATGTTCAGAAAATATATACGACCCGCTTTGGCGGCAATAAGGTAAACGCACTGTCCAATGTGTCTTTCAGTGTGGAAGAGGGAGAATATGTGGCAATCATGGGGGAATCGGGTTCCGGTAAAACCACGCTGCTGAATATTCTGGCGGCTCTTGACCGGCCCACGGCGGGAACGGTTCTGCTGGACGGTAAAAATCCCGCCAGGATCAGAGAATCCGATCTTGCAGCTTACCGCCGGGATCACCTGGGTTTTGTATTTCAGGATTTCAATCTGCTGGATACATTTTCATTGTACGACAACATTGTACTGCCTCTGGTGCTGGCGGGCAGGCCGTGGCAGGAGATGAGGCAGAAGGCGCTTCCAGTTGCAAAACAGCTGGGAATTGAAGCACTGCTGGAAAAATATCCCTATGAAGTCTCCGGAGGGCAGAAGCAGAGAGCTGCCGTAGCCAGAGCGCTGATCACCGGTCCCCGTCTGATACTGGCGGATGAACCCACGGGGGCACTGGATTCCCGCTCTTCCGATGAGCTTCTGAGCCTTTTCGGGGAAATCAATGAGGGCGGTCAGACCATACTGATGGTTACCCATTCGGTTAAGGCGGCCAGCCATGCGGGGCGTGTGCTGTTTATCAAGGACGGCCGGGTATTTCATCAGATCTACCGGGGCAGCAGCACCAATGAAGAACTTTATCAGAAGATATCCGATACACTTACAATGCTGACGACAGGTGGTGATAACAGATGAAAAGAGGTTTTTATCCAAAACTGGCGCTGACCGGCATCCGCAAAAACCGGCAGACATATATTCCGTATCTTCTGACCTGCATCGGTATGGTGGCAATGTTCTATATTGTATATGCGCTCTCGGAAAATGATGCACTGGCAGCCATGAGAGGGGGAGATACGCTGCAGATCATGCTTTCCATGGGTACCGGAATCATGGGGATTTTTGCAGTGATCTTCCTGTTTTATACCAATTCTTTTCTGATCCGGCGCAGAAAAAAGGAATTCGGACTCTACAATATCCTGGGAATGGGAAAGCGGAATCTGGCACAGGTTCTGATCTGGGAATGTGTGATCATGTATGTGATTTCTCTGTCAGGCGGTCTGTTCTGCGGCATTCTTTTCTCAAAACTGGGAGAGCTTTGTATGGCGCGCATGCTGGGAGAAAAAGCGGGGTTTGATTTTTTTGTCTCGTTTACATCCATAAAATGGACGGCAGTATTGTTTCTGGTGATTTTTATTCTCATTCTGCTGAATAATCTCCGTCAGATTCAGATGTCACGGCCTGTGGAACTGCTTCATGGAGAGGAGACTGCGGAAAAACCGCCTAAAGCCAACTGGCTGTTTGCACTGGCAGGTGTGATTTTGCTGGGAACCGCCTATTTCCTGGCAGTAGTGATCGATGAACCTCTTTCTGCACTGAGCTGGTTTTTTATAGCCGTAGCCATGGTAATTGCTGCTACGTATCTGCTGTTTATTGCCGGCAGCGTGGTATTCTGCAGGCTGCTCCAGAAAAACAAAGCTTTTTATTATAAAACGAACCATTTTATCTCTGTATCCTCCATGGCTTACCGGATGAAGCAAAACGGTGCGGGGCTGGCCTCCATCTGTATTCTTTCCACCATGGTGCTGGTAACCCTGTCCTCCACCGTCTGCCTGTACATGGGCATGGAAGACAGTCTCCATCAGCGTTATCCCCGGGATATTGTGGTGGAAACCGGCTATGAGAAGGAAACGAATACGGAAACTGTTCATGATAACATCGACACAATTCTCAAAGAATACGGGGAAGCACCGGAAAATGAACTTCATTACCGTTATCTTCCGGTGGGAACGTTTTTTAAGGGGAATACAGGATATTTTGATTACAGCAAAGTCAATGATTCTTCAAAGGATGGTGAGATCGATCAGCTGTTTGTGATATCGCTGGAGGACTACAACCGCCTGATGGGAAGTACGGAAACGCTGTCGGACGATGAAGCACTTATTTTCTGTACCAAAAGAGACTGGGAGCATGATACTGTGGAACTGGATGGAATCGGTTCCTGGAAAATCAAAGAGGTTGTATCGGAATTTATACCAAATGGTATCGATGCCATGCAGATGATTCCCTCTGTCTATCTGTTCGTTCCCGACCTGAAAAAGGTGGAGGATTCCATGATTTATGTCACTATGTCCGACGGGACGGGATACAGGGTCACGGGGATTGATTATTACGGATTTGACCTGAGCTGCAGTGATGAAAAACAGACAGCAATTCTTAAAACAATCTGTGAGGACGGGCAGAAGGGCATCGGCGCCGAAGCCGTGGAAGAAGGGCAGTTTTCCGGCATGGAAGCGGAAGGAATTGCCGAAAATCGTGCAGATTTTTGCGGAATGTACGGCGGCCTGTTTTTCCTGGGTATCTTCCTTGGAATCGTATTTATCCTGGGAGCGGTACTTATCATGTATTACAAACAGATTATTGAAGGATATGAAGACCGGAAGCGTTTTGCTATCCTGCAGCAGGTGGGAATGACAGAAAGGGAAATCCGCAAAAGCATTAATGCACAGATTCTTATGGTATTTTTCCTGCCGCTGGCTGTGGCTGGAATTCATACTGCATTTGCCTTTCCCATCGTTTCCAGAATCCTGCTTCTGCTGGGACTGGTCAATACAAAGCTTCTGATTGGTGTTACCGCTGGCTGCTATCTGGTGTTTGCACTGTTTTATGTATCTGTTTATGCGGCAACATCCAGAGTATATTACGGAATTGTAACAGGTGAGAAATAAAAAATGAAAGTTTTGTGAAAACGAACATAAGTTCTTGATTTAATCGGGGATTTGTGGTACACTGGTGCATGTATCATTGAAGAAAGAGGGAAGTTCAGTCCGGTGAAGCAGGAAGAAACCTGCGAATAGATGAAGCAGACGGCAATATGTGATGTGAAGTGAGCCGCGGTATCGGACAGGAGAGGACTTCCGGAAGGGAGTGAAAGATGCATGGCCGGAAGAGATGAGCGGGAAAGTCAGGAACGGCAGTTTTATGTAGAGGACACTGAGAGGAACAGGATGACAGACTGCGGAGACGGCAGCAGTGCCGGCGGCAATGCAGGCGATGGTCAGGAGTATGACGCCGGTACGGGAAGCGGCGTCGGTGTCCCGGATCATGATAATGGCAACAGCTATAAGTGTGACTGGCTGGAACAGCGGCAAAGCGGTGCGGAAAACAATACACGCGGAGAGAACAGCAGCGGCGGAGAGAACAGCAGCGGAAGCGGAGATGCAGGAAGCAGACGGGATGTCGGAAGGCCAGACAGTAAAGAACTGGGCGGAGGAGATAGAAAGTCCGGAAGGAAAAAGGGCAGCACGGGAAAGGGAATTCTGATTGGAATCCTGATCACTCTGATTCCGGTTCTTGCGCTGGTTGGAGTGGGAGCATATGCGCTTCACTCTTCGGGAAGTCATCTTGCAGTTGTATCAGACAGCAGTTTCGACATGTCAGCTATTGAATCAAAACTGAATCTGATTCAGAGTGTGATCGATTCCGGGTTTCTGTTTGATTACGATAAAGATGAACTGACGGAAAGTATTTATGCGGGATATGTGGAAGGTCTCGGAGATCCTTATACCTGTTATTATACAGAAGAAGAGTATAAGGATATGATGGAATCCAGCGAAGGTACCTATTATGGCATCGGTGTGATGATTTCCCAGGAAACAGATACGGGGCGTGTTTACGTGATCCGCGTATTTTCGGGAAGCCCTGCAGAGGAAGCAGGGATGAAAGAAGGAGATATCATTGCTGAAGTGGAGGGTAAGGAAGCCACCGGCATGGATCTCAATGAAGTAGTGGCCACCATTAAAGGTGCAGAAGGAACAACTGCGAAGATTAAAATTTACCGGGAAAGTGAGAAGAAGGAACTGACTCTTGATGTGGAACGCCGTCAGGTAGATGTGGATACGGTATATTATAAGATGCTGGACAACAATATCGGCTATCTGGAGCTGACAGAATTCGACTCCGTATCGACAGATCAGTTCACATCAGCGCTGGAAAAACTGAAATCCCAGGGCATGGAAGCTCTTGTTCTTGATCTGCGCAACAACCCCGGAGGCATGCTGGATGTGGCGGTTGCCATAGCAGATGAACTGATCGACACAGGAACGGTGGTTACAATACGTGATAAGGCAGGCAACGAAGAGTCCTATTCAGCTGAGGAAGAAGGTTCCATCGGTATACCTCTGGCAGTTCTGGTCAATGGCGATTCTGCCAGTGCATCGGAGGTACTTTCCGGCTGCATCCGTGATTATAATGCGGGAACTCTGGTGGGAACCCAGACTTTCGGAAAGGGGATTGTACAGAACATTATTCCTTTTTCCGATGGAACAGCCATGAAGATCACAACAGCGCATTATTATACACCGAAGGGAACAGATATTCATGGTGTGGGTATTACTCCCGATATCGTAGTGGAAGACGATAAAACAACGGAAGATGCGGATGAACAGCTGGAAGCGGCCATTGATGTGCTGATGAATGAGAAACAGTAGAATGATAATTATTGTTCAGGCTTCTGCCTGAGGAGGCAAAGGCTGTGAGGCGAAAGCCTGAACAGTAGCAAAGGGTCATTGAGATTTGTCAATCGAAGAGGTAATGATTGACGAATTGACGATTGTTTTCTATAATTCTTTTTATAAAGAGTAGATTTTTCCGAAGCGGGCAGGAAGACGGATTTGAGGGACCTTTTTTGGTTTATATGATGAAGATAAAGTAAGGCTGCCCTGTCCGTTCGGAAGTGAATCAGGAGGAAGATATGAGTAATACCAAGATCCCCGATACATATTTTTCCATGCTCAGTCTTTATGAGACGCAGGAAGCAATCGGGACAATTAAGAACATTTTTGAGAAGAAGCTGTGCATGGCTCTTCAGCTGAAACGAGTAACTGCTCCTCTCGTCGTAGATCCCCGGACCGGTCTGAATGACGACCTGAACGGTGTGGAGCGCCCTGTTGATTTTGATATTCCTGCTGTCCACGCGGACGCGCAGGTGGTTCAGTCACTGGCCAAGTGGAAGCGTATGGCGCTTCACCACTATGATTTTCCTGTGGGGAAAGGACTGGTGGCAGATATGAACGCAATCCGCAGAGATGAGGAACTGGACAACCTCCATTCCATTTATGTGGATCAGTGGGACTGGGAAAAGATCATCCGCAGGGAGAACCGGAATCTGGAGTATCTTCAGGATACGGTAAGACGTATTGTTAATGTGATCTGCAACACGCTGGATGAAGTACGTTATCACTTTGAGAATCTGACAACGGAACTGTGCAGAGATGTCACCTTTATTACGGCATCTGAACTGGCTGCGCTGTATCCGGACAAAACTCCCAAGGAAAGAGAAGACCTGTTCACCAGAGAACATAAAACCGTATTTATCATGCAGATTGGTGATGTAATGGAGAACGGAGAGCGTCATGACGGTAGAGCACCCGACTATGATGACTGGAAGCTGAACGGGGATCTTCTGTTCTGGCATGATGTTCTGGGATGTGCACTGGAGATTTCTTCCATGGGTATCCGTGTGGATTCCCGGTCTCTGGATGAACAGCTGACAAAAGCAGGGTGCGATGCCCGCAGGGAGTTGCCTTTCCATAAGATGCTGCTGGCAGACAAGCTGCCCTGCACCATCGGCGGCGGAATCGGACAGTCACGTCTCTGCATGCTGATGCTTGGCAAGGCACACATCGGTGAAGTTCAGGCATCCGTATGGGATGAAGAAACTATCAAAGCCTGCAGAATGGCCAGAGTGGAACTGCTGTAGAAAAGTGATCGATAACGGACAGCCTTATAAACGAACAGCCCTATATTTCATGTGATGGATATCATGTGGAGTATGGGGCTGTTTTTTGCTGCCTGGCTCTGAACAGTAATGCTTTTGAAGCAAAATACAAGCCTGCTTGAATAAGGCTTGCACAGGAACGTAGATTCTGGTATAATGGAGAAAGAACAAATGTTTTGATTTTGAGGTGACGATTCAGCAGAGCAGGGTGTATGTCTGCTGAATTCAATAAAACAGTTCAGCTCCTGCTGAGCTGCTGCATTTTGATTATATATGGCAACAATTACAGTAAATGTATGCAAAGGGAGAATATCATGGATAGATTCGTATTACACTCCGAGTATAAACCTACCGGCGATCAGCCGCAGGCGATAAATGCCCTGGTTAAGGGGTTCAGAGAAGGCAACCAGTTCCAGACACTTCTCGGCGTTACCGGTTCCGGCAAGACCTTTACCATGGCGAACGTAATTGAACAGCTGAATAAACCGACTCTAATCATTGCACACAACAAGACGCTGGCGGCCCAGCTTTATGGGGAATTTAAGGAATTCTTCCCGGAGAATGCGGTGGAGTATTTTGTGTCATACTATGATTATTACCAGCCGGAGGCGTACGTTCCTTCTACGGATACCTATATAGAGAAGGATTCTGCCATCAATGAGGAGATCGACAAGCTGCGTCATTCCGCGACGGCTGCACTGGCAGAGAGGAAGGATGTTATTATTGTGGCGTCCGTATCCTGTATTTACGGTCTGGGTTCGCCTGTGGACTATAAGAATCTGGTGATTTCTCTGCGTCCTGGCATGGAGCGGGATCGTGATGAGATCATTGACCGTCTGATTGCCATTCAGTATACGCGTAATGATATGGATTTTCACCGGGCCACCTTCCGGGTGCGGGGGGATGTGCTGGAGGTTTATCTGGCGGCGGCAACGGATCAGGCGATTCGTATAGAATTTTTCGGGGATGAGATTGAAAGGATTGTGGAAATCGATGTGATCACCGGGGAGATTAAAGCAGAGCTGAGTCATGTAGCCATTTTCCCTGCATCCCATTACGTGGTGCCGAAGGAACAGATTGAGAATGCGGCGGAGGCCATTGAAGATGAGATGCAGGAGCGGGCTGCATGGTTTCGCAGTGAGGATAAGCTTCTGGAGGCTCAGAGGATTACAGAGAGGACCAATTACGATGTGGAGATGCTGAGAGAGACCGGATTCTGCAGCGGGATTGAGAATTATTCAAGACATCTGACCGGTCTGGAACCGGGCACGCCTCCGTATACGCTGCTGGATTATTTTCCGGACGAATTTCTGATCATTGTGGACGAGTCACATATTACCATACCGCAGGTGCGGGGGATGTATGCAGGTGACCGGTCACGGAAGCAGACGCTGGTGGATTTCGGTTTCCGTCTGCCTTCTGCTCTCGACAACCGCCCGCTGGAATTTTCCGAATTTGAGTCTCATATCGACCAGATGATGTTTGTGTCCGCCACACCCAATGTTTACGAGGATACCCATGAGCTGATGCGGGTGGAGCAGATTATCCGTCCCACGGGTCTTCTGGATCCCAAGATCGAGGTATGTCCGGTGGAAGGCCAGATTGATGATCTGATCGGGCGCATCCGCCTGGAAGTGGACAAAAAGAATAAGGTTCTGGTAACCACACTGACGAAACGGATGGCTGAAGATCTGACCTCCTATATGAAAGAGGTGGGAATCAGAGTGCGTTATCTGCATTCCGATATCGATACACTGGAACGCTCGGAGATTATCCGCGATATGCGTCTTGATGTATTTGACGTTCTGGTGGGAATCAATTTGCTTCGAGAAGGACTGGATATTCCGGAGATCAGTATGGTGGCTATTCTTGATGCGGACAAGGAGGGATTTCTTCGTTCACGGACTTCTCTGATTCAGACCATCGGTCGGGCTGCCCGCAATGCGGATGGACATGTGGTGATGTATGCAGACACGATCACGGATTCCATGCGGGAAGCTATTGAGGAGACAAATCGGAGACGGGCAATTCAGGAAGCTTACAATGAGGAACATGGAATCACGCCGCAGACGATTCATAAGGCGGTTCGGGATCTGATCCGCATTTCCAAAGAAGCCGTACCGGGCAAAAAAAACCTGGATAAGGATCCGGAATCCATGGACCGCAAGGAACTGCAGAAGCTGATTGCACAGATCAAAAAGAAGATGACACAGGCTGCTGCGGAACTGAATTTTGAGGAAGCCGCGCAGCTGCGTGACAGGATGATGGAATTGAAAAAATATCTGGATTAAAAAATACCGGAATAGAAAGATGACCGGAACAGAAAGATGCCGGAATCAAAAACACAGACAATAAAAGAAAAGGATTGAAACAGGGACAGCAGCTATGGGAACGAAAATGAAGTATATCAGTATACGGGGAGCACGTGAACACAATCTGAAGAATATATCGATTGATATTCCGAGAAATAAACTGGTGGTACTGACCGGTTTGAGCGGTTCGGGCAAATCTTCACTGGCCTTTGATACGATTTATGCGGAGGGACAGAGACGGTATATGGAGTCACTGTCTTCCTATGCAAGACAGTTTCTTGGTCAGATGGAAAAACCGGATGTGGAAAGTATCGAGGGACTGCCGCCGGCCATTTCCATTGATCAGAAATCGACGAACCGTAATCCCCGTTCCACAGTGGGGACGGTGACGGAGATCTATGATTATCTTCGCCTTCTGTACGCCAGAACCGGTATCGTGCATTGCCCTCAGTGCGGCAGGGAGATACGGAAGCAGACTGTGGATCAGATGGTGAATCAGCTGATGAAGCTTCCGGAGAGAACAAGAATCCAGCTTCTGGCACCTGTTGTCCGGGGACGGAAGGGCCGCCACGAAAAAGTTCTGGAAAATGCCAAAAAAAGCGGTTATGTGCGGGTAATTGTTGATGACAATATGTATGAGCTTAGCGAGAACATCGAACTGGACAAGAATATCAAACATAATATAGAAATCGTGGTCGATCGTCTGGTGATCAAAGAAGGAATCGAAAGGCGTCTGTCGGATTCCATTGAGACGGTTCTGGGGCTGACGGACGGGCTGATGGTTGTGGATGTTGTGGGCGGTGAACCGATCCGGTTCAGTACCAGTTTTGCCTGCCCCGACTGCGGCATCAGTATCGAAGAAGTGGAGCCGCGGAGTTTTTCATTTAACAATCCCTTTGGAGCCTGCCCCGACTGTGCCGGTCTGGGATACAAGATGGAATTTGATGTAGATATGATGATTCCCGATCCGTCTCTGAGCATTGCCCGTGGTGCAATTGCAGTGCCGGGGTGGCAAAGCTGTATGGACAGATCCAGTTTTACCCATGCGATCCTTACTGCTCTGGCAGAAGAATATCATTTCAGTCTGGATACACCATTTAATGAATATCCGGAGGAGATTTATGACATACTGATTCATGGAACGGGCGGTCATGAGGTTAAGGTTCATTATAAAGGCATGCGCGGCGAAGGCGTTTATGATGTGGCTTTTGAGGGACTGATTAAAAACATGGAGCGCCGTTACCGGGAGACCGGTTCGGAAGCGTCAAAGGCCGAGTATGAGAATTATATGCGAATTACGCCGTGTAAACTTTGCGGCGGCCAGCGTCTGAAAAGGTCTTCTCTTGCAGTTACTGTCGGCGGTCTCAACATTTATGAAATGACGCAGATGTCCATCGGTGAGTTTCACGATTTTCTGGGGCACATGCAGCTGACTGAGATGCAGAAGGCAATCGGCAATCAGGTGCTGAAGGAAATCCGGTCGCGCATTCAGTTTCTGATCGATGTGGGGCTCGATTATCTGTCTCTGTCCAGGGCAACCGGCACCCTGTCCGGCGGTGAAGCACAAAGAATCCGTCTGGCTACGCAGATCGGTTCCGGTCTGGTAGGGGTTGCGTATATTCTGGATGAACCCAGTATCGGTCTGCATCAGAGGGACAATGACAAGTTGATTCATACCCTGAAGCAGCTGAGGGATCTGGGCAACAGCGTAATTGTGGTGGAGCATGATGAAGATACCATGCATGCTGCCGATTATATTGTGGATATCGGCCCCGGAGCCGGCGAACATGGTGGAGAAGTCATTGCCCAGGGGACAGCTGCTCAGATTATGAAGAGCAGGAAATCCATAACCGGTGCTTATCTGAGCGGTCGTCTGCAGATTCCGGTGCCTGAAACCCGCAGAGCGCCTGCCGGCTGGCTGCACGTGAAAGGTGCTGCGGAGAATAACCTGCGCCACATTGATGTGGATTTTCCGCTGGGTGTATTTACATGTGTAACAGGAGTTTCCGGTTCCGGTAAAAGCTCACTGGTCAATGAAATTCTTTATAAAGCACTGGCGCGCAGGCTGAACCGGGCACATACCATACCCGGAAAACATGACAGCATTGAAGGTGTGGAGCAGCTGGATAAAGTCATCGTAATCGATCAGTCCCCCATTGGAAGAACTCCCCGTTCCAACCCGGCTACCTACACCGGTGTATTTGATCAGATCCGTGATCTTTTTGCTTCCACACCGGATGCGAAAGCACGGGGATACAAAAAAGGCAGATTCAGCTTCAATGTAAAAGGCGGCCGCTGTGAAGCCTGCGGCGGTGACGGTATTCTGAAGATCGAGATGCATTTCCTGCCGGATGTCTATGTGCCCTGTGACGTCTGCAAAGGCAAGCGGTACAATCGGGAAACACTGGAGGTACATTATAAGGATAAGAATATTTTCGATGTCCTCGATATGACAGTGGAAGAAGCAGTGGAATTTTTCAAAAATCTGCCTTCCATCCAGAGAAAGATCGAAACCCTGAAGGATGTGGGACTTTCCTATATTAAACTGGGACAGCCCTCCACGACTTTATCCGGCGGCGAAGCACAGCGGATCAAACTGGCAACGGAGTTAAGCCGGCGCAGTACCGGAAAAACCATATACATCCTGGACGAACCCACGACCGGTCTGCATTTTGCGGATGTACACAAGCTGATTCAGATCCTGGAACGGCTGGCAGAAGGAGGCAACACGGTTCTTGTCATTGAACACAATCTGGATGTGATTAAAACCGCGGATTATATTATCGACATGGGACCGGAAGGAGGAAGCGGCGGCGGAACTGTTATTGCAAAAGGAACTCCGGAAGAAATTGTGCAGTGTGAGGAGTCCTACACCGGAAAATACCTGAAAAAATATCTGATGCCGGATTGACTTTTGTTTTTTGGTTCATTATAATTGGAATACGTGTATTTACAGATCCGGCAGGAAAAGCGTTCCGGCAGTATGGAAATATGAAGTATCGAAGGAATCAGCTGTAAATCCGGATCACAATATATGCTGATACGATATATGAGAAACATCAGATTCAGATAGGAATAAAAGAAAGCCTTTAAAGCTGGAGAAGGAGGGGATTTGTGATGCCCATAGATGGTTTTAGCGAATTTTTAAAAGAAAATGGAAAAAAAGCAATGGATGCAGCCAGAGAAGCTGCGGCGATTGCAAAGATAAAAGCGGATATGAAAGCAGAAGAACTGAAGATGACCAGTACGTATGCGGAGATTGGTAAGTTATTCTGTACTCACGCATCAGGTGAAATCGATGAAGTATTTATTCCGCTGCTTCAGAAAGTAGCTGAAAGTAAGGAAAAAATGATCAACTTTGAAGCTGAACTGGACAAGCTGAAAAAGACAGTTACCTGTCCGGAATGCGGAGGAAAATCTCCAGCAGGATCCCGCTTCTGCAACACCTGCGGCGCAGAACTGCCGGATGTGGTGACTGCTGATTCTGCAGAAAAAGCAGAGGAAAAGACCGGGGCAGCTGTAAATGAAGAAGCTGTAAAAGAAGAAGCAGCGGAAGAATCCGGTGCATCTGCAGAAGAGATGGCAGAAGAAGCTTCAACAGAAGAAGCTCCCGCAGATGAAGATATTTTTGAAGATTAGAGAAACCTGGAAATCGAAAAACCATAAAATTCATTAAGTTTTTTAAAGATACAAATCCGGAAAAGTACGGAATGATTCGAACAGGCCAGAACGCCTGAAAAATAAGAAAACGTGAGAGATTACGGGGAATGTATAGCTGAGTCGGAATCTTATATTTCGAAATGTATACATTCCCGAATTTACTTATGCGCCGTACAGCGCAACAGGAGGAAAACATGGAAAGAGAGTTAGTTATCGTACTGGACTTTGGAGGACAGTACAATCAGCTGATTGCAAGACGTGTCAGAGAATGCAACGTCTATTGTGAAGTCAAACCCTATACCATGAGCCTGGATGAAATTAAAAAGATGAATCCGAAAGGAATCATTTTCACAGGCGGCCCCAACAGTGTATATGACGAAACTTCACCTCATTATGAGAAAGCAATTTTTGAAGCTGGAATTCCCATTCTTGGCATCTGTTATGGTTCTCAGCTGATGGCATATACACTGGGCGGTGAAGTAAAAACAGCACCGGTCAGTGAATACGGCCATACAGAAGTCACTGTAGATACAACAGATGCATTATTTGAGGGTGTATCTGAAAAAACAGTGTGCTGGATGAGCCACACAGATTATATCGCACAGGTGCCTGAAGGATTTAAGGTTACTGCAAGTACTCCTGTATGTCCGGTTGCGGCCATGGCGTGTCCCGAAAAGAAATTCTATGCAACACAGTTCCATCCCGAAGTTATGCATACAAAAGAAGGCACACAGATGCTGAAAAACTTTGTCATCAATATCTGCGGATGCAGAGGCGACTGGCAGATGGGCTCCTTCGTGGATGAGACGATCAAAGCCCTCAGAAAGAAGATCGGAGACGGCAAAGTCCTCTGCGCATTATCAGGCGGAGTTGACTCTTCCGTAGCAGCCGTACTGCTTTCCAAAGCAATCGGCAAACAGCTGACCTGTGTTTTCGTAGATCACGGTCTGCTTCGTAAAAATGAAGGCGATGAAGTGGAAGCCGTATTCGGTCCGGACGGCCCTTACGAACTGAATTTCATCCGTGTCAATGCACAGCAGAGATTTTATGAGAAACTGAAAGGCGTCGAAGAACCCGAAGCAAAACGAAAGATTATCGGCGAGGAATTTATCCGTGTCTTCGAAGAAGAAGCAAAGAAAATCGGAGCCGTTGACTATCTGGTACAGGGAACGATTTATCCGGACGTAATCGAAAGCGGCCTGGGTAAATCAGCAACAATCAAATCTCACCACAACGTAGGCGGTCTTCCCGACGTAGTTGACTTTAAGGAAATCATCGAACCCCTGCGCATGCTGTTCAAGGACGAAGTCCGCAAAGCAGGACTGGAACTGGGTATTCCCGAATATCTGGTATTCCGCCAGCCCTTCCCCGGCCCCGGCCTCGGCATCCGCATCATCGGTGAAGTAACCGAAGAAAAAGTGAAAATCGTACAGGAAGCAGATTACATCTACCGCGAAGAAATCGCAAAAGCCGGCCTGAACAAAGGCCTCGGCCAGTATTTCGCAGGACTCACCAACATGAGATCCGTAGGTGTCATGGGAGACTTCAGAACATACGACTATGCAATCGCATTAAGAGCAGTCAACACCTCCGACTTCATGACCGCAGAAGCAGCAGAATTACCTTATGAAGTACTCTTTAAGGTAACAAACCGGATTATCAATGAAGTGAAAGGCGTAAACAGAGTTATGTATGACCTGACTTCAAAACCGCCGGGAACGATTGAGTTTGAGTAGCTTGAAAAATCGCGGAAAAGCCCATAAATAAAGGCTTTGCGGGGTGTCGAAAAGACCAAATGGAGTGCAAATGGAGTTTAAAAATTATTTTTTTCTCTTGTTTATATTCCAGATTCACCTGCA